>CAZEIN010000295.1:0-2005 GCA_964512425.1 uncultured Sulfurovum sp. | reverse complement strand
TTTACGGTAAAAATCTAAAACCCAAATCCTCTAAGCTTTAACACAAATCCCGAAATAGGATTCTCTGAATATGTGCTATGCTCGTATTTGAGGGGTTTGTGTAAAATTTGAGTCGCACAAGGTTCGATGATGGTTTTACGCGAAGCCATTGAATGCGATGATGGTGCATAGTCATGAATTTCTATTTCGAGATTTGGGTATAATAAAGTATAGCACACACCCATCCATTATGATACAATACTTAAAAAAGGATTGCTATGTATACCCCACTAACAAAAAGTATGCTTTTAACTATTTTACCGATAGTGATTTTGAATACAACTGGATGTGCCAGGCAAGAGCTACAAGTCGCTGATCAGACACTCGTCCTTCCCTCAGGCAAAAAAGCACGCACCCGTATGGCAAACAACTACCAAGGGCATAATGATGGATGCGAGAGTGCTTCCGGGCACTGGCAGAGGGATAGCTACCGCTGGAAAAGATACAGGACTTATCGTAAAGCATGGAGGTTTGGATACAAAACCTGTAGTTGAACCCAAAATTATGCAATAGAATTACAAAATATCCTATTGGAAGCTTAATCATCCCTATCAAGAATCTTTGCCCAGAGCATCTTTCTTTGGGTATTGAATTTCGCTATCACTGCACCTTCTACCTGTCCATTATTGCCACACATTTCAGTACCTGTTGGCACACCAGAGGGATAGCAAATTTCCATACCCACCACATACACATTGCCCTTTTTGCTTATTTTATGATCTGTAATGATTATCACTGTATGCTTCTTCTCCCCCGACAGTACTCTGGGTGTATACTTTGTGCTCTTGCTCTGTTGTGCTTTGGCTACGGTTTCTCCTTTGCCAAAGGAGAGCTTTTTGCCATCTGTACTGTATTTGGCCTTGATCTTGTTATTTTCAATCAGATAGACAGCATTACGGGCTACTTTTACATTGAAAAATCCTGCTATTTTCCTACTCCAGAGTAGTTTGCCACTGTTACTGTACTTGTCTAGCACATTATAGCTATTGCTGTGGTAGGTTTTGTTTCTCAAGACATCTCCTACGACATAGAGATTCTCATCTCCATCTATATCGATACTGTTATAGGATTCATAATCTATCTTTGGATGCGTGATATAGGCTGTGTGTTTCCGCTTTTTGCACTTTTGTCTCGTGAGATGTCTGATGTCTTTTCCCCTCCTATAGTTCCCTTGCCTATCAACAGTACCTGCCACGCTGTCATCCATGCAAGCTGAGATCCGAGTGGTTCTTTTTATTTTGTATCCATGGGATGTTTTTTTATAGGTTTGCCAACCATTCTCATATCCAAGCCATAGAACGAGAGAGAGCTCTGCGGGGGTATCTATCTCTACAAGGAGCATCTTGATATCCTTGATCTCGTCTGTCCAAAACATTTTACCATGCGTATCGATAAAAAAAGCATTACCGTGATTTCTGATTCGCAGATAGCTCTCTTTGTCTGAGTATCTTTTTTCTAGATTTTTAAATTTAGATACCATGCTTTTGGCATAGCTCGACAGAGGCTTACGGTAGAGTGCAAATACTTTATTGGCTCTTGTACTTTTTTTGGTTTTATAAAGCCTGATCTCCATATAGGCAACATGGCTTTTGAGGTTGTAGGCAGTACCCGTATACTCTTCGACCTTTTTCAATGGTTTCCAGCCTGCTTGTGTAGCAAAGCTCAGCAGTATCGCCATGCCTATCATTTTCATCTGTTTCATGTTTTCTCCTCTTTAAAATCCAAATTATGCAATAGAATTGCCAAATATCCTGCTGATGCTTGGCTCATGGGTGTTTGCAGCGTATCTGAGGTGCACCCAAAGGTGCATCATCGATGCATACTCTGTGAATGCCCATGAGCCAATGATCTGTGGGAGATTGGTAATCTCTATTGCGTATTTTGGGTTAAAATAGATGTCATATGCTCAATAATGATACACCACCTCAGGATCCATCCACAATGTCCCTGCTCTGCCTGAAGTGTT
>CAZEIN010000294.1:0-1826 GCA_964512425.1 uncultured Sulfurovum sp. | reverse complement strand
TTTTAGAAGGAGATTTATACGCATTGGGGCTGATAGAGTAGGCTTTTTTGAAGTTTTTGACAAAGTGGCTCTGATCGTAAAAGCCAGCCTCCAGCGCGATCTGGGCGAGGGAGAGATCACTGTTTTGAAGCATGAGGGCTTTGGCGTGATGGATGCGTTGGTCGATGAGAAAGGCCTGTAGCGTGAGCCCAAAATGCTGTTTGAAGCGTCGGGAGATATGGGCGGTGCTGTAGCCTGTATGTGCTGCGATGGTGGCGGCAGAGATCTCTTGGTCTATGTGCTCTAGGATATACTGTTTGATCTGGTCAAAGAGTAGTGCTTCCTCTGGGATATGCTGTGTATCGGCATAGTGCACAAAGAGTCTCTGTAGTAGTGCCGTGATCTTTGCCTCTGTCTCACTCTGTGCAAGCGCGTCTTGGTTGATTTGTGTGATGATACCCATCAGCTCTGTGGCATAACGCACATCGCTGATGATGGGCTTTTTCATGGGCAACAGCTTCTGGGTATCTAAAATCTGCTGTTGGATCGTCAATGCCCATGCTTGGTCAAAATGGAGGTTGTAGTAGGGTAGCGGCGTATCGGAGAGGTTTCGAGTCAGATGTACCTGATCGGGGCAAAAGAGAGCGATCTGTCCGGGATGTAGTGTTACCTTTGTGTTAGGATGATAGGTGATAGCGATCTCACCCTCACCGATCATACAGAGACTAAAGGTCGGATGGGAGTGTTTGGAGAAGTTTTTGAAATGCTCCAAGTTCTGCTTGAGGTCTGCATAGATATCTCCTTTATGCGTGTGAAGACGAATAATGTGATTTTCTTTCATTTTAAACCTCAATGTCAGTTTTGTACAAGACAAAACAGGATTTCTCTGTTAGAATGTTACCAAATATAATCCCAAAGTATGCAATAAGATATTTGGAAATTCTATTGCATAGTTTGGGATAATGGAAAGTATACCATGAACTACCAAGAAACATTCCGTACCGCACTCCAGAGTGCTTGGATCATCATCAAGCTGGTGATTCCTATCTATATCATCGCCGATATCCTCTATTACTACAATGTGCTGGAGAAGGTAGCCTTTCTCTTTGAACCATTTACAGGGTTACTAGGATTGCCAGCTGAGGCAGCACTCTCTATCATCTCTGGCATGTTTCTCAACCTCTATGCTGCTGTAGCCTTTGCTGCACCGCTGGAGATGAGTCCGCATCAGTGGAGTGTACTGGCGATTTTTCTGGGAGTTTGTCACTCTCTGATCGTGGAAAATGTGATTATGAAAAAGCTAGGTATCTCCAATCTCTACTCCTATGTCCTGCGTTTTGGTGGTGGGCTGACGATTGCATGGGTTGCCTTTCAGATGCCTGCTGAGTGGTTTTCTGCTACGGTGACTTCTGAGACCTTTACACAAAAGCATTATGAGGGCTTTGGAGATTTGATCGTCATCTCTGTGAACAGTGCCATGATGCTCACGGTCAAAATCATTCTGCTAATCTCGGTACTGATTTTTGTCATGGACTGGATCAAGAGCCGACCCTTTGTCAAAAACTCTGCTAAAAATGTGAGCAAAGGCTTCACTATCACCGTGGGTATTATCTTGGGTATCACTTATGGGGCAGGGGTGCTCATCAAAGAGCAGCAAAGTGGTGCATTGAGTCGGTATGATATCTTCTATATCGGTACTTTTTTGATGATATGCCATGCGATTATCGAAGATACGCTACTGTTTGTGATCTTTGGGGCGGATTTGGCGATGGTAGTGACAGTGAGAGTGGTGGCAGCGATAGTGATATCAGGGCTGTTTTTATGGGTATACAAAAGAAGGAATATAT
>CAZEIN010000293.1:0-2472 GCA_964512425.1 uncultured Sulfurovum sp. | reverse complement strand
GTTAACATTGGTATATTTAAGCCCTGTTGGCACATCTTTATAAGTTTTACCCTCTATTGTTCCTCTAACGTACAGAAGATTTGTAGAATGCTTAGTAAAAATCCCCTTGGTTATAGTTGTTTCAGTTTTATTTGGTTTTTTTGCCATTTTTTAGCCTTTTTACTTCGTAATACTCTTTTACTCTTAGAGCTGTTACTAGTGATAAGTAGATTGGGGACTTCTCTTTATCCTGAAAGTAATCTATATCTTTTGTAAAATTTCCCTTGACATGAGCGTTTAGCGTAAATCTGCTCTCCTCTATATTTTCAGCCAAGACTGTTAGTTTAATCTTGGTAGGGAAAAAAAGTGACATCATGTTAAAAATGTAATCTATCTTCTCAAAATCGCTCATTTCGCGTTCCTCTCATTCTTTTTTATGAACTATACTTTATTTATCGTTCTTTGTCAAGGATTTTAAACGTGTTTGAGTTAAAAAACCTCAAAATACCCCTATTTTGTTAAAAAATTAGTTTTATTTTCAACGGGATTTGTTATTTAATTGGTGTTATAATTGGCTAAAAAACAGAAAGAATAATAATGAACAATAAAAAAATAGAAGAGAAAGAAGATGATAAACCCATAGATGTTGCCAAGCAGATGCAACGGCTTGTACACTTCTTTGGTGCAGAAGATGTCAAAAGTATGTTTGCAAAACTCGATATCAAACTGTCTACTTACTCGAACTATTACAGTAGGGGTAAACTGCCTACTCGGCTCATCAATCGGTTACAATCAGAATTCCAAATTAATCCTGCATGGCTGAACTATGGTGAGGGAGCTTCGGTGCTGATTCCTAAGCTTACGAAGTATGGTAAAATTTTTGATGTAATAGAAGCACCACAAGACCAATACCACGCCCCTCTTTGTGCTGTAGTGTGTGATGCTATTAGCAAAAGAGAGGACCAAGAGCTAGTGGTATCAGAGGTTCTTAAGTTTATCAATAGTCTTAATGTGCCTCTGAAAAAGAAGACAGAGGATAAGTCTGAAAAAAAAGAGTAAGGATATGCCAAAGCACTACAGAGCGTACTGTACTATGCTTGTGAGCTAACTCTTTTATTATATCTTGAAGCACTCTGTCTATTGTAAATTTATAGTTTTTGGTCTCTTTTTGAGCTATAGGTATGGTCTTTAGTCGGATAATAGCAGATGGGTCAATCTCCATTGTTAAAAGTACTCTCCTAATTATATTTTCCAAAACACACGACCTAGAACTGTTACAAATCTCTGATAGTTGTAGAAGTTGCTGCTGATGTTCCACAGTGAGAGATATCTTACCAATGGGTGGTCGGTGGTTTGCTCCGTAGGTATTAGATGTTCTTTTGAACTTTTGTCTCAGACAATTTTTTTTCATATTTTACTCTTTCATATCTTTTAGCATCTCTAATAGCTCTGCATCAGATTTGCCTTTTAAGTCCCCTACTACCTCCTCGCTGTTTACGGCAAATAGATTTATATTTTTACCGTATTTTGTCTCTACCACAGATTTGAGCATCATTTGAAATGTGGCTTTCGCGTTGATATGTATGGAGTTTTTTGCCAAAATCTGGGCGTCTAAAATATTCTGCTCCATCATCTCAACAAAATCATTTTTGGTTAGAGCAGATTTTACTTTGCTTTTTCCCAACTGCTCCATATAGCTATCATCCTCCATCAATTCGGTTGGTACAACATGGCTCTTTTTCATCTGCTCCTTTAGTGCTTCTGTGGCAGAGCTATTTAAAGAGTCCATATTCTCTTTTACTATGCTTTCTACGGCAACGTCCAAAGAGCTGTAACGGTTCTTGACCCACGGATTGCCCTCTTTTTTGGCTTTTAACGCCCAAGTCTCTATGGTTTTATGAGAGGGGATTTCATGCGTGAATGTCTCGTGAATGTCTCTGATGCTTAGGTTTTGGCTTTCGTATGTTGCTCGAACCCTGCTTATTAGGGATTGGTCGTATGCCATTATATTCTCCACACTTTATCTTTTCTTCTCTTGCCTCTTCGCACACTCTTTGTCTTAATCTTTACAGATGGCTTAGGTACACACTCTTTATAAAAATAGCTCTTAGATATGGCATCTAAGTTATCGTCATCGTTATCTGGCTTGTTAGGATTGTACGCGTTAAACTCCTTTTTTGTTTGGTTTTTAAAATTCTCATCCATCAACACGTTAAAGACTAGAGCGTGTTGACTAAGAGGGAATTGCATCAGATTAATCACTTGGTTTTTTGATACTTGGTTTGATGGTGTTCTCCAGTTAATCGCATTGGTGAACTGTGGTAACCCATCTGCCTGTTGTTTGGCATTAAATTTCAGTAACTCTTGGGGTAGGACACTTGAAAGCGTTATACCCCCTCCTGCTCTCTCTATGTAGACCTGTGCATCAGAGTATTGAACTCCAAATCTAAAAATATGGTGACAAAACTCATAAGGATTCCATAACCCACACCG
>CAZEIN010000292.1:0-21015 GCA_964512425.1 uncultured Sulfurovum sp. | reverse complement strand
CAAACTATGCAATAGAATTGCCAAACATCCGTGAGTCAATGATCCGCGGGAGACTGGTAATCTCTATGGCATATTTCGGGTTAATCCAAAGAGGAGAAAATAATGAAACTAAAATATGTAGGCAAACTGATCAGTATAGGTCTAGCATCTCTGACCATCTCTGGATGTGTCGGAGCACCAAAGCTAGCACCTAGATTCCGGCCCCTAACAACCATACCTGACCATCAATATATCTGCAGAGGCAGTGCTTGCAACAGTGCCTGGACAAGAACACAACTGTGGATCAATAGGCACTCTCTGATGAAGATACGGATGGCAAATGATTCTCTGATTCAAACATACAGTTCAATCAAATATCGGTATAGCTTTACGGCAACAAAAGACCCTATCGGAAACAATGCATATAGAATAAGCTTGGAGATTGGTGGCGCTAGTTCGTATACATATAGTTCTCTATTGCTGGTTGAAAAATCGCTCTACTACTATCTCAAAACAGGCAGGGATTTGTTGATACCAAGACTAGATGGTGTGTTTATATCAACAGCCATCAAATAACGATCTGTATTAGAGGATGGTCGTGAGAATCGTATATTCGGGTTTAAAGTAGACTAGATATAATGATTTCATGAAAACAGAAAACACACTCTTTAGCATGTTTCTCAATACTTATGAGAAATACAGGGACAATGCTGCTTTTATCTACAAAGTAGATGGACAGCAGTTTGAGGTGAGCTATGAGAAGCTTTTTGAGGATGTGCTGATACTTTCACGTGCATTTAAATCCAAAGGGGTCAAAAAAGGCTCTAAAGTGATGTTCCTCTGTGACAACCGCTATGGCTGGATTGTTTCAGATCTTGCCATGGTCTCATTGGGGGCTATTAGCATCCCTAGGGGGAGTGATACCCCTACGCAAGAGCTGGAGTTTATCATCACACATGCACAAGCAGATTTTCTAATCCTTGAGAGCGAAACACTCTATGATATTCACCAAGAGATGCTCAAGAGCCTCAAACTCAAAGGCATCTTTGTTATAGAGGCAGAAAAAATCCATACGCTTTTCACTACTATCTACTCCTACCAGGATCTTCTCAAAAACAGAGAGATTTATGAAAACGAAATCACGACATTCTATGCCCTGCGTGAACAGCTCACTAGCGAAGATACTTTTACCATCATCTATACTTCTGGCACTACAGGTAAGCCCAAAGGCGTTATCCTCACCCATAAAAATATCATGCACAATCTCAAAGTCATCCCAGACCTCATCGATTTGAGACCTGATGATTTATGGGTCTCTATCCTGCCCTCATGGCATATCTTTGAGCGTGCGGTAGAGTATGTGGCGATTTCTCAGGGATGCTGTACGGTCTACTCTACTATCAAGACTTTTGCCAAGGATTTAGAGGAGTACAAGCCTACTCTTGTCGCCACTGTGCCTAGGCTCTGGGAGTCCATGCATACCAAGATCAACAACACACTACAGAAACAAGACCCCAAAAAAGCAAAAATATTCAAAAAACTTGTTGCCATCTCAGCACGATACAACTATCTCATGCGAGAACTCAATGATGAGTTACCGCGCTTCCACGAGGAAAGCTTTTTCACCTCTAGAGCCAAACGTTTTGCAACGATTCTCAAGCTCATCCCTCTCTACCCACTCAACCTCTTTGCCAAGAAAAAACTCCAAGCAGTCCAAGAGAAATTTGGCGGCAGGTTACGGCTAGCCATCAGCGGGGGTGGATCGCTGCCAGAGTTTATAGACGAGTGGATTGATGCGATTGGTATCCGTATCGTCAATGCCTACGGCATGACTGAGTGTGCGCCTGCTATTGCTGGACGTGCCCTAAACTGCAATACCTTTGGTACACTTGGCCCTGCCGTAGAGGGTACGGACCTCAAAATCATCAATGATGCAGGCGAAGAGGTTGCCACAGGTGAAGTGGGAGAGATACTCGTGCGTGGAGATCAGGTCATGCCAGGCTACTATCTCAACGAAGAGGAGAATCAAAAGGTCTTTACCGAAGATGGGTTTATGAAGACTGGGGATTTAGGCAAATTTACCGTACGTAAAGAGCTCATCATCACAGGACGCTCCAAAGAGATCATCGTACTTGCCAATGGTGAAAATGTCGATCCTAGCCGTATAGAATCCACTATCTCCATGTTGCCTTTTGTCTCAGATGCTATGCTCGTAGGGCAGGACAAAAAAGGTCTAGGAGCACTCATCGTACCTGATCTAGAGAGCCTCAAAGCCTACACCCAAGAGCACTTCCAAAAAGCCATTCACTCTATAGAGCATATCAAAGAGGATAAAAAAATCCTCAACAAGATTAAAAAAGATATGAATGAATTGTTAGATTACAAAAAAGGGTTCAAGCCCTTTGAAAAATTACAGAATATACATTTCCTAGATGAAGAATTTAAGTTGGGTGAAGAGCTGACCAATACATTCAAGAAGAAGCGTCATGTTATAGAAAAGAAATATAGAGAGGTGATCGATAGGCTACTGAAATAGCAATTCATGACTGTGCACTATTGGATTTTGATGAAGTATTATATCACAGTTCATTTGCTGTGCGTATCACATCTAGTCCAAACTTTTGACGTACTTCGTGGATCTTTTCAGTGATGGCACGCTCTTTGAGGTCGCTGTCGTACTCTAGTAGGGAGAGTGTACGGGGGTGTTGGGTGGTAAAGTCTGAGACATTGAGTGTGAGCTTGACAGCAGAGAGTTCAGGGTGGGAGATTTGGTTATATATCTCTGTAAGGGTCTCCTTGTAGAGCTGTTCGGTAAAGATACGCTCGACCCTGCGGCTCTGTTTGGCTTTGGTGCCGTACTGGTAGTTGACTTTGAGATAGTAGAGGGTTGGGGTGACCTCTAGCTGCATGACGATGTAGCAGATATGGCGTGCCATGACCATGATGCGACGGTGTACTTCTCGCGGATTATCGATAGGGTCAAAGGTACGGCTGATGCCGATGGATTTGCGTCCCCCTTTGGGGTTGATGCCCTCTGTGCTACTGCCGAGGATACGGTGGTAGAGCTGGATGCCTGATTTGCCCCAACTCTCAAAGAGCCTCTGGTGTGAGGTGATTTCTCCTAGGGTTTTGATCCCTCTGGCATGGAGTTTTTCCTGGAGTTTCCGACCAATACCTGGGAACTTGGAGATGGGGATATCGTGGATATAAGTTTGGGTATCAGTGACGAGGTAGACTCCATAGGGCTTGGCAGACTCTGTGGCGAGTTTGGCAATCCATTTGGAGGGAGCTAGGCCGATAGAGACAGGGATATCAAAGGTATCTAGCAGGTCAGCCTGTAGTTTCTGGGCAAACTCTACTGCATCTGTATCTTCGATCCAGCCACTAAGGTCTCCAAAAAACTCATCGATGCTAAACTGCTCCACAGCAGGGATACGCTGACAGACAAAATGATGAATCTGATGAGAGAGCTTGTGATAGAGCAGATAGTGTGAGGGTACGACTATCATCTGAGGGCAGAGCTGGAGTGCATGAGCAATGGGCATGGCAGTTTTGACTCCATGTGCTCTGGCCTCGTAGCTTGAGGTGGTGATGATGCCACGGATTTTCTCTCTGCCATCAATGATATCGATAAATTTTTCTCGAAAATTTCTCTCATGGTCACTGTAAAACAGAGGTGCCACAAAAGCACCAGCATTGTCATCCATGAGTCTGATATGGGTACGCTTACGGCTAAATATCTCCAGATTGCTCCGTCCACCTACGGCTACGGGTTTACCCTTGAGAGAGGGGTTGACAGAGCATTCTGCTGAGACGAAAAAGCTATCGATATCGATATGGATGAACATACTTCCCCCTCTCTGCTTTTTGTTAGCATAGCATAAAAAATATCTATTTGGGCAAAGTATTTCAAATTGTCATGGAATTATTTAAGCCAAATCTCGAAATAGAAATTCATGACTGTGCACTATCATCGCATTCAAGGGATTTGGGTTTAACCCAAAATATGCTTGACGGTTTCCTTTTTATTTATCAAGAGTCAGTATAATAGTGTATCAAGAGTTTAGGATGATATAAAATATGCCAAAGATTAAAGAAGAAGTAGACTACGAATTGGTACTGGACGAGCCGCCTATGTACCGTGTGTTGTTGCATAATGATGACTATAGTACGATGGATTTTGTGGTGATGGTGTTGAAAAAGGTATTTCATAAAAGCCATGAGCAGTCAGAGCAGATTATGCTCGATGTGCATAAGAGAGGCAAAGGGATTTGTGGGGTGTATACTTTTGAGATCGCACAGACCAAAGTAGAGCAGGTGAAAGTACTCGCCAAGCAGAATGAATTTCCACTGCTAGCAACATACGAGGAGGACAGCTAAATGATTAGTATAGAGCTCAATGGGGTGTTTTCCCGTGCCGTGGAGATTGCTAGAGAGCAGCATCATGAATATCTGACAGTAGAGCATGTGTTTCATGCGATTCTCAAGAGTAGTGAGGGGTCTGAGATACTCTCTGCCCTCGGTGCTGATTTGGAGCACTTGGAGGGGGGGATACTGACGCATATCGAGCAGCATGTTCCTACTGTTGAGGGAGAGGTGGATCCGATGGAGACACTGGCTCTGTCTAGCTCTATCAATGACATGATGAACCATGTCCATGCCTCAGGGGGCAGAGAAGCCTCTATCGGAGATATGCTCGCCTCGCTCTCTACGCAGCAGGAGAGCTATGTGGCCTATCTATTACAAAAAGAGGGCATAGAGCGTGTCGATATCCTCGAAGCTATCTCACATAGCTTCTCTAGCCAAAAGAGCCAAGAAAAGAGCAAAGAGAAATACCCCAATCTCGCTAACTTTACCCATGAGCTGGTCGCAGTCTCCAAACAAGGGAAAATCGATCCAGTCATCGGCAGAGAGGATGAGATCGACAGAGTGATGCAGACACTCTGTCGTAGGAAAAAGAATAATCCCCTACTCGTAGGAGAGCCAGGGGTGGGCAAGACCGCTATCGCAGAGGGGTTGGCATTGAGGATCTCTGAGGAGAGTGTGCCAGAGGTGCTGTTGGGTGCCAAGATCTTTGCTCTGGATATGGGAGCACTGGTGGCAGGGACGAAATTTCGAGGAGATTTTGAGAAGCGCCTCAAAGGGGTCATCGAAGAGATCAAACAGATAGACAATGCAATTGTCTTTGTCGATGAGATTCATACACTCGTAGGGGCTGGTAGTACCAGTGGAGGGAGTATGGATGCGAGCAATATCCTCAAGCCTGCCCTAGCTCGTGGTGAGCTCAAATGTATCGGTGCGACAACCTATGGAGAGTATCGTAACTTTTTTGACAAGGACAAAGCCCTCTCTCGTAGGTTTGCCAAGATTGATATCATAGAGCCCAGCATAGAGGATACCTTTAGCATCCTCAAGGGAGTACAGCACAAGTATGAAGCCTATCATGACATCGCATTTAGTGACAAAGCATTGCACACAGCGATTGACCTGAGTGTCAAATATATCCATGACAGATTTCTCCCAGACAAGGCGATGGATATCATCGATGATGCGGGTGCTTCGTTTATGTTGCGAGGCAAAAAGGATATGGAGATTACCAGCAAAGACATCACTGATATCGTCTCTCGTATGCTCAAACTGCCTCCTAGTTCTCTAGATACCGATGATACCAAGATGCTCAAGAGGCTCGAAACAAAACTCCAGAGGCAGATCATCGGACAGAACCATGCCATCATACAGCTCACCCGCGCTATCAAACGCTCCTATGCGGGGCTCAATGGGGAGGATAGACCTATCGGTAGTTTCCTCTTTGTAGGATCTACAGGGGTGGGTAAAACAGCCCTCTCCAAAGCATTGGCACAGACGTTAGAGGTGCATTTTGAAAAGCTGGACATGAGTGAATATATGGAGCCTCATGCAATCAGCCGTCTGATTGGTGCACCTCCTGGATATGTGGGATTTGAGCAGGGAGGTTTACTCACAGAAATCATCAAAAAGCACCCCTATGCGGTACTGCTGCTAGATGAGATAGAAAAAGCCCATCCTGATATCATGAATATCTTGCTACAGGTGATGGATGGTGCCAAGCTGACAGATAACAATGGCATCGTGAGCGACTTTAAAAATGTTATCCTCATTATGACTTCCAATATCGGAACCAAGGAAGCCAATGTTATGGGATTTGAAAAGGACAACTCAGCCAAGACAGACAAGGCACTCAAGGCATTTTTTGCTCCTGAGTTTCGAAACCGTCTCAGTGCAATTGTCGAGTTTGAGCCATTGGATATTGAAGCATTGACACGTATTGTTAAAATCGAGCTAGAGAAACTCAATCAGCTCCTCTCCTCCAAAAAGATCACCGTCAAACTCACCAAAGCAGCAAAAATCTATCTCGCCAAAGAGAGCTATGATGAACAGTACGGAGCCAGACATATCGCCAGAGTATTGGATGAACAGATCAAAGAGCCTCTGACCGATGAGATACTGTTTGGTAGGCTTAAAAAGGGTGGCTCTGTCAAGGTGGGCTTTAAAAATGAGGCGCTACGGTTTGCCTATGAGGAATAACATATCACCAGAGAGCGTGGGGTGTTGTGCCCTCACAATACCCAATGCTTTGCTATCCAAACAGACATACAGCGTGTTGTCTTTTGACAACACGCTAGAGGGATATTATGGCTTCCATGCTTGACCAAGAGTGCTACCATATCGCACAGTTGGGAGCGGACTATATCTTCCCTGATCCTCGCAATGCCTTTGAGGAGGGGTTGCTGGCATGTGGAGGGGATCTCTCTGCCAATAGGCTTTTGACTGCTTATCGCAGTGGTATATTTCCTTGGTATAGCGAAGGCGATCCGATCCTCTGGTGGTCACCTGATCCTAGGCTATTACTTTATCCTGAACAGTTCAAAACCAGAAAATCTTTTGCCAGAGTATTGCGTAGCGGTAAATTTAGCGTCACATTTGACAGAGATTTTAGTGGCGTGATTGGACAATGTGCATGTGTGCCCAGAGAGGGACAGGGAGGCACATGGCTCAATACCCACATGCAAGAGGCCTATAGGGAGCTACATACCCAAGGATTTGCACACAGCGTGGAGGTTTGGCTGGAGGATAGGGTGGTAGGTGGACTCTATGGTATCGCATTGGGAGGGGCATTTTTCGGTGAGTCTATGTTCTCTTTGGTGAGTGATGCTTCCAAGGTAGCATTTCGAGCACTCAGTGATGTCTTAGGTGGTAGAGGCTATGATTTTATAGACTGTCAGATGAAAACAGAGCATTTGATGCGACTAGGTGCCGTTGAGGTGAGTAGAGAAAACTATTTGAATCAACTGGAAAAAAGTCTCTTGAAATCCTCTGATGTTGGAGATTGGCATGATTTTAAATGGAATTATAAGGAGTAAGTAGTGGTAGATAAGAATTTGGGCTTTTCGTTGTGGTTGGATTTTGTAGAGCGGGATTATCTGAAAAATGCGTTCAATACACTGATAGAAAAAGGGATTATCAATGGTGCGACCAGCAATCCATCTATCTTTGCTTCGGCGATTACCACCTCTCCTGCCTATACTGAGCAGCTGCGTACGCTAGAGGGCAAGAGTCCCAAGGAGAAGTATGAGGCACTAGCCATCGTAGATATTAGAACGGCTGCACAGGCATTGAGAGGCTGTTATGATGAGGGTAGTGATGGCTATATCTCTATCGAAGTAGACCCTTTTCTCTCCAATGATACAGAGGCCACAGTGGCAGAGGGCATCAGGCTCTTTGGTGAGATCGGAGAGCCCAATGTGATGGTCAAGGTGCCTGCAACAGAGGCAGGATATGCGGCGATGACGGCACTCATGGCACAGGGTATCTCGGTCAATGCTACGCTCATTTTTTCACCAGCACAAGCAGAAAAATGTATCGAGGCGATGCGAGCAGGACTCTCGCAAACCCAAGAGCGTGTAGATGGTGTTATCTCTGTTTTTGTGAGTCGCTTTGATAGATTGCTAGATGAGAAGCTTGCCTCAGCAGGCATAGAGCCAGCCAAAGTAGGCAACCTGAATGCTGCACAGATATACAATCTCATAGAGCATGCCAGCCTGCCCAATGTGCGTACACTCTTTGCCAGTACGGGGGTCAAAGGGGATGCACTGCCATCTGACTACTATATTCGTGAGTTGCTAGCCGCACATGCTATCAATACGGCACCATTGGCTACGATAGAATCCTATATAGAAGCACCCTCTAAAGAGCCAAAATTGCCCATAGCTACAGGAGCGATAGAGGCGTATTTTGCTACAGTAGAAGAGGCAGGTGTCGACATGGATGAGGTGTATAGCTTGCTACTCAATGATGGATTGGTAGCATTCGAAGAGGCATTTGCGAATATGTTAGAGAGTATCCAATAAAGGAGAAAAGATGGAAGAGAAGCTAAAGCTTTATCTGAGGAGTTTGATTGCCAATGAGGGTAGTGACCTGCATATCAAGGCAGGATCACATGCACGGGCTAGGGTGCACGGGGTACTTAAAATTATGGGCAAGAACGTATTGTCTGCCCAAGAAGTAGATACGCTGCTTAAGGAAATTATCACAGAAGGACAGTATGAAAAATTTCAAAAAAGCGGTTCTATTGACTTTAGTTATATTCCTACCAAGGGAACTCGCTTTAGGGTGAATATCTTTCATCAAATGGATGGAATTAGTATGGTGTTCCGTGTAATTCCTACTGAGATACCTACGGTGCAAGGGTTAGGTTTGCCAGAGGTTATTGGCAAGTTTGCAGATATTCCTAGGGGACTGGTGTTGGTTACGGGTGTTACGGGTAGTGGTAAATCAACAACACTTGCTTCAATTCTTGGTCAAGTAAACAAGAAGTATAATAAGCATATTATTACCCTTGAAGACCCTATTGAGTTTGTGCACCAAGATATTAAATGTCTTATCAATCAAAGAGCATTTGGTATAGATTTTTTTGATTTTAAAGATGCACTTCCTGCAGCACTGAGAGAAGATCCTGATGTGATTTTGGTAGGAGAGATGAGAGATGCAAAAACAATGGAATTGGTGTTGCATGCCGCCAATACCGGGCACTTGGTTTTTTCTACACTGCATACACTAGATGCAAAAGAGACCATTAGCCGTATCATAGGTACATTTGCCAAAGAAGAACAGCGAAATATTAGACTGTCGCTAGCCTCAGTACTTTCTGGTGTCATATCGCAACGCTTGATGCCTAAAAAAAATGGGGGAAGGGTCGTCGCTGCGGAAGTGATGATACAGACCAGTAGGATACGAGAATTGATTGCAGAGGATAGAGATTTTGAGATACCAGATGCCATTGAAGAGGGACATGATATATATGCTTCGCAGACATTCGATCAGCACTTATTAAATATGGTGGATAGACGTGTTATTACAGAAGAGATTGCCTTGGAGTTTGCTACAAAACCATCAGATTTAAAATTAAAATTAGAAGGTGTGGGTCGAGGTGGTGCGAAAAAAGCTGTAAGTGCAATTAATGAGGATCATGATATGGATGCATTTGATTTTAAAATAGAAGAGTAAGTAGCTATCATAGGGTCATTAAGCTTCAAAATGCTATAATCCCGCCCTATTTTACACAAAGGAAAACAATGTTAGAAGGTATTATTAGAGAGAGTATCGGTAAGAGCGACGCAAAGCAGCTCAAAAGAGATGGTTATCTAATCGCTAACATCTATGCAAAGGGCGTTGAGAATATCAATGCTGCATTTAAGCAGGGTGAGTTTATACGAGCGGTCAGAGCCAAAGAGGCATTAACATTAGATATCAAAGTAGGTGACAAGGAGCTCAGCGTAGCAATCCAAGAGTACCAACTTCACCCAGTCAATGGTGATATTATACATGTAGATCTTCGTGTAGCCATTCCTGGTCTTGTGGCAGACTATTTTGTTCCTGTTAAAACAGCAGGTACACCAAGAGGCTTGAAAAACAAAGGTGTACTTATCATCAGCAAAAGAAGACTAAAAGTAAGAGGAGCAATCGAAGATATGCCTCAAAACTTTACAATAGATGTATCTGGACTAGACCGAGATGAGTCTACGCTGGTAAGAGAGTTGGCAGTACCTGCCAACTGTAAAATGATGGATCGCCCTGATGTTGCTATTTGTGGTGTGATCAAAGCAGGATAACGTATGCTATTTGTTGGTTTGGGCAATCCTGGATCAACCTATGAAAACACCCGTCATAATATTGGCTATAGGGTGATTGATCATCTGGTCTCCCAATTGGAGGCTAGAGATATTAGTAAAACTTCATTCCATGGTAAACTGTCTCGTCATGGAACACTCTTTTTCCTCAAACCTACTACTTTTATGAATCTCTCTGGCAAGAGTGTTATAGTTGTCAAACAATTTTTTAAAATCGATACAGAAAAGATCATAGTGATTCATGATGATATCGATCTGCCTTTTGGTGCAGTACGGTTTAAAAAAGGTGGTGGTCATGGTGGGCACAATGGTCTTAAATCGATAGACAACACTATAGGTAGAGAGTATATACGTGTGAGAGTAGGTGTGGGAAAGCCAACATACAAAAACCAAGTTTCTGACTATGTATTGCACTCTTTCTCAGAAGAAGAAGAGTCTTCTATGGAGACACTGGTTGATTATGTTGCCTTGGTATGTCAGAAGATTCCTACCAGTACTTTGGAGCAGGTAAAGTCACTCTACTCTATTAAAGATCTTTCACAAATACCATAATCTATGTATCAGACTTATTTTATCTATATTATCAAAAATTATACTAAAAGCCTTTTTCTTATTCTCGTGGGTATCTCCTGTGCTATCACACTGATTGACTATCTCCAGCATGCCACCAGAATTGCCAATAGTGGTAATCAGCTTGTCTTATATGTATTTTATACGTGGCAGTTTCGACTTTCTCAATTTTACCCATTGGCTATGGTTTTTGCAGGGATTGTTACCTATATGTCTCTTGTGCAATCACATACGCTAGTCTCTCTCTTTTCATTTGGTTATTCTAAAAGAAAGCTCTTTGTTCCTTTTATTTTACCCGCAGTACTGGTATATTTGATTCTCATAGTGTTGCAAGGTGGGGCATTCTCTTATGCGAGAGAAAGGGCATGGTCTATCTCTCATCATGTGCCTAGTGTAAGAAAAGTAGATAATCTTTTTTTTAAGTACAACCATACCTTTGTTTATGTCAAGGAGCTTGATCCTATTAAAAAAATATTAAAAGATGTGACTGTTTTTGAGTTAAATAACAAAATCGTACAGAGGGCAGTAACACTTCCTATGGCTCATTTTGATGGAGAATATTGGGTTGCAAGTAGTGCATGGGTAACAGAAAAGAAATACTCAGAGAACGGAGTTCTAGAGGGTTTTGGGCGTCAGAAGGTAAATGGATATAAGCTTTTGAGGGGGTATAAACCTAAAGTTATCGAACTTATTTATGAAGGTGAATCCCTTTCTCTATGGGATGCTATACACACCTATAGTGTTCTAAAAATACAAGGGCTCTCTACAGATAAAATCAAGGCATCATTTTATAACAAAGTATTGTTACCACTTTTTGCTTTTGTGGTGATGACAATACTTTTTTTCAAGGCACCACATTATGCGCGCTATATGAATAAAGAACGATTATGGGCATTGGCATTAGGTGGTACCTTGGTAATATGGGGGATATTGTATGCTCTGTTTAGTTTAAGTATGAGCGGAAGTCTTTCGCCAGACATCGCATTGGGCATGCCCATTGCTTTTTTGATCCTCTATGCAGTTTATCTTTATATTGATGGAGGAGAGAAGCTAACCTAATGTAAAATTTAGATAAAATCTATCTCAAAATGATTTTATAGTTTAGGATGATAGATGTCGATTGATTTTACAGCCCTTTCCCAAAAATATGGAACACCACTTTATATTTACGACTTTGATAAAATAGCACAAAACTACCATGGGCTGAAAAATGCTTTTGCAGGGCAGAAATCTCTGATCTCCTATGCCGTCAAAGCCAACTCAAATCTCTCTGTGATTCAGCACCTTGGCAACCAAGGTGCAGGAGCAGATTGTGTCAGTATCGGTGAGGTGCGTAGGGCATTGGCTGCGGGCATAGAACGGTACAAGATTATCTTTTCAGGTGTAGGCAAGCAGGATTATGAGATACGTGAAGCATTACAAGAAGATATCCTCATGCTCAACCTCGAGAGCGAAGCGGAGATGAAGCGTGTAGAGATGGTAGCCAAGGAGCTGGGAAAAGTAGCCCGTATCTCTATCCGTATCAACCCCAATGTGGATGCCAAGACACATCCCTATATCTCTACGGGGCTACATGAAAATAAATTTGGTGTAGAGATCAATATGGCAAAACGTATGTATATCTATGCGAAAAATGCTGCGTTTCTAGATCCTGTAGGTATCCATTTTCATATAGGCTCTCAGCTCACAGAGTTAGCTCCTATAGAAGAGGCTGCACAGATTATGGCAGACCTGGTGCGTTCTCTCAAAGCTATTGGTGTTGAGATTAAATTTTATGATGTGGGCGGAGGTATCGGGATACACTACCATGATGAACAGACTATTGATCTGGAACAGTATGCAGCAGTCATTGAAAGGGTCACTGCAGGACTGGATGTTACCATCATGTGTGAGCCTGGTCGTTCTATGGTCGGTGATGCAGGCTATCTGCTCACTTCCGTACTCTACGAGAAGCAAAATGGCGACAAGCGTTTTGTCATTGTGGATGCAGGCATGAATGATTTACTACGTCCAACACTCTATCATGCATACCATAGGATTGAGTATCTGGGGGCATCCAATATAGACATAACAGAAGCAGATATCGTTGGCCCCGTATGTGAGAGCGGAGACTGGTTGGCAAAAGCAGTGCCTCTCCCCGCAACCCAGCACAATGATCTGCTTGTAGTCCATAGTGCTGGAGCCTATGGATTTACTATGTCGAGTAACTACAACACCAGAGGGCGGGCTGCAGAGGTAGCACTCTATCAAGGTAACGAGAGAATCATTAGGGAGCGAGAGCAGTTTGAAGATCAGATACGTTTGGAAAAAGCGTACCTAGCACAGTAGAAAAGGAGTCTCCATGACACTGGATGAGATTAGGATAAAGATAGATGAGATTGATGATGGGCTGTTGGATGCCTATAATCAGCGTATGCAACTTGTTCATGAAGTAGGTATACTTAAAAACAATACAGGTGCTCCTATCTATCGTCCTGAGAGAGAGCAGGAGATACTTGACAGGCTGAAGCAGAGGAATCAAAGTACAGAAGGTATTTTGACTGAAGATGCGATTGCCGCCCTTTATCTAGAGCTTTTTGCGGTAGCAAGAAATTTTGAACTGCCTGAGAGAATTGCCTTTTTAGGCCCAGATGCTAGCTTTACGCATCAAGCAGCTGAGAATAAATTTGGTGCTTTGAGTAGCTATATTCCTATTGGTTCCATCAAGGGTGTCTTTAGAGAAGTGGGTCAGGGCAGAGCCAAGTTTGGTGTGGTGCCTATTGAAAACAGCTTCAATGGTATTGTGAGTGATACAATCTCTTGCCTGAGCGATTTCAATACAAAAATTATCGCAGAAGTGATGGTGGATATCCATCATGTACTCGCTACCAAGGCAGAGGATGTCAAGTATATCAAGCGTCTCTACTCCAAGGATATCGCATTTGGTCAGTGTAAGCAGTTTTTAGAGGACTATGGTCTGGATGAGCTAGAGCAAATCCCTGTAGAGTCTACTGCAAAAGCAGCCAAACTAGCGGCCAGTGATCCGCAAGCGGCTGCCATTTGTGCAGAAGTGGCTTCCAAAATGTATAGCATTCCTGTACTGTTTAGTAATATTGAGGATCAGGGAAATAACAGAACACGGTTTTTCATTATCAGCGATTTTGAAAATGCCCCTAGCGGAAATGACAAAACGACTATTTTAGTTCGCCTACCCAATAAGCCAGGTTCACTGGTGGATTTTCTCAATGACTTCAAGGAGTTTGGTGTTGATTTGACCAAGATTAAATCACACATTGTAGAGGGCGTTTCTATATTTTTTATAGAGTTTGATGGACACCAGAGTGATGAGAAGATACAGCGTATATTTACAAAACATAAAGAATCTATCAAGTTTTTAGGCTCCTATGTCAAAGAAGCAGAGGATGTATAAGATGCAATTTAACCCATTTTTAGATGATATCAAAGTGTATGAAGCAGGAAAACCTATCGAGTTGGTAGTGCGTGAGTTTGGTGTATCCCCAGAGGATGTGGTCAAGCTAGCTTCCAACGAAAATCCTATCGGTACCAATCCCGCTGTGGCGAAAGTAATCTGTGAGCATGCCAATAAGGCGCATCTCTACCCAGATGACAGTATGTATGCGCTCAAAGCCTCTCTCTCTGAGAAGTATGATGTAGCAGAGTCGCAGATTATTATTGGTGCAGGTAGCGACCAAATTTTAGAGTTTATCTCACGTGCCAAGCTCAATGAAAATAGCTCAGTACTCATGAGTCAAGTGACTTTTGCGATGTATGAGATCTATGCCAAACAAGTAGGTGCTACAGTATTGCGTACACCCAGCTATGAGCACAAAGTAGAGGAGTTTCTGGCATTGATGCATGAGCATCAGCCAGACATCATCTATCTCTGTACCCCCAACAATCCTACAGGAGATGCTACGTCTAAATCTGATTTACTCCAAATCATTGAGGCAGCAGATAAAAACAGTCTCATTGTCATCGATGGTGCTTACATGGAGTATGCCGTTGCCAAAGACGAAACCTATCGTATCGACCCCAAAGAGATACTTGGGTTTGAAAATGTAATCTATCTAGGTACATTTTCTAAAGCCTATGGGCTTGGTGGTATGCGGGTAGGTTATGGGATTGCCAATGAGACTATCATCCAAGCACTGTATAAAATGCGCCCACCTTTTAATATCTCTTCTCTCTCGTTGGCAGCAGCGATTGAAGCGAGTAGAGATGAAACGTTTGTAAGAGAGTCTATCACTTTGCATCAAGAGCAGATAGGACGGTATGAGACCTTTGCCCAAGTACATGGCATTAGATACATAGAGAGCTATACCAATTTTATTACCTATCTGTTTGATGGAGGGAGGGATTCTAGTGCTATCTCGGAGTATCTTTTGCGTAGAGGCGTGATTATCAGAAATCTTGCTTCATACCATCTCAATGCCATTCGTATCACAGTAGGAACGGCTACACAAAACGATCGATTTTTTAAGCTTTTTTTAGAGGCAATAGAATGAAAAAAGTAAAAGTCAGACAAGGCGAATCTATAGAAATGACCCCTGTAGAATTAGAAGACTTTAGCCTTTTTGAAGAAAAAATGACTAAGATAAAATACTTGAAAGAGTGTAAACAAAATATCGATAAGAGTTTTATCATTGCTGCGATTGAAGAACTTGAACTCAAGGGTAAAAGAATAAGTGCCAAAAGAGTTAAAAAAATATGCAAAAAAACAGTCATGAATATGATAGAAGAGGTAGAGAAATGAGTATCACCGAAAAATCTATAGATGAGTTAAAGGTAATTGCCAAAGATATACGAGAGAAGATATTGGATACAGTGAGTAAAAATGGAGGGCATTTGAGCTCTTCGCTAGGTGCTACTGATTTGATTGTAGCTATGCATCATGTTTTTGATGTCCCCAATGACCCCTTTTTATTTGATGTCTCTCATCAGGCGTATGCGCATAAATTATTAACTGGGAGATGGGATGACTTTGATACTCTGCGTCAGTTTGGGGGAGTGTGTGGCTATACAGATCCCAAAGAGTCGGAGTATGACTATTATAAAGCAGGGCATAGTTCTACCTCGATCTCTCTGGCAGTCGGTGCAGCCAAAGCCATAGCCTTAAAGGGTGAAAACCGTGTACCTGTAGCCTTTATCGGAGATGGCAGCATGACAGCAGGCATGGTTTATGAAGCACTGAATGAGCTTGGAGATAGAAAGTATCCTGTGGTCATTGTCCTCAATGATAATGAGATGAGTATTGCCAAACCTATTGGTGCGATTAGTCGTTACCTCTCTACTACTATGGCAAGTCCTTTTTATCAGAAGCTTAAGAGAAATACAAAGAAGTTTTTGGAAAAGTTACCAGAGAGTGCAACCTATATGGCAGAAAAATTTGAAGAATCTCTGCATCTGATTACCCCAGGTATTCTCTTTGAAGAGCTTGGTATTGAGTATATTGGTCCCATTGATGGGCATGATATAGAATCCATTGTCACTACACTAAAAATTGCCAGAGAGATAGGAAAACCAGTTATAGTGCATGCGCAAACAACCAAAGGCAAAGGCTATGAGATCGCTGAAGGCACACAGGAGAAGTGGCATGGTGTAGGTGCATTTGATCTCAAGTCTGGTGAGCCATTGAAAAAGTCTGGGACAATACCAGCCACCAAAATTTATGGTGACAAGCTTCACGCAATGGCTACAAAAGACAAGACCATAGTAGGCGTGACCGCAGCTATGCCTAGCGGAACAGGACTGACTAGGCTAATGGAATCTTTCCCTGATAGATTCTGGGATGTGGCCATTGCGGAGCAGCATGCTGTCACCTCTATGGGGCCTCTAGCCAAAGAGGGATTCAAGCCTTTTTGTACAATTTATTCTACTTTTTTGCAACGAGGCTATGATCAGGTTATCCATGATATTGCACTGATGGATTTAGGTGTTACTTTTGCCTTGGATCGTGCAGGGATTGTGGGAGAGGATGGTGAGACGCACCAAGGTGTCTTTGATATCTCTTATCTGCGACCCATTCCCAATCTCACTCTTTGTGCTCCCTATAACAAAACCAGTATGGAAAAAGTGATAGAGTTTGCAGCAGCATATCCTAATCCCTTGGTATTTCGTTATCCTAGGGGTGTTTTTATGGTTGAGGATAGTGATGTACCTAACTATGAACTAGGTAAATCAGATTTGCTACGTGAGGGAGAAGAGATTCTCTTGATAGGCTATGGTAATGGTGTGGGGCGTGCTATCCAAACAGCAGCACTTATCGATACGTGCGAGGCAGCTATTTTGGATTTGCGTTTTGTGAAACCACTTGATGAAGAGATGCTTCGCAAACTTTCTCAGAGATACAAAAAGTGGTTTGTCTTTAGCGATAGTGCCCGTATGGGAGGCGTAGGTTCAGCTATCAGTGAATTCTTGGCACAAGAGGGCATCATCGATATTGCTGTGACTAGTTTTGAATACCCTGATAGCTTTATTGCTCATGGCAATACACAGTTGATAGAAGAGTCTCTAGGCATTCTCCCTGAGCAGCTAGCAGTAAAAATACAAAATACAATACAAAAGGAAGTATAAAATGACCAAAGAGTATATCTTTACCAGCGAATCCGTAACCGAAGGACATCCTGACAAGATGGCAGATCAAATCTCGGATGCGATACTTGATTATATTATAGAGAAAGACCCTCATGCAAGAGTGGCATGTGAAACCATGTTGAGCAATGGTTTTTGTATCATTGCAGGTGAGCTTAAAACCCAAGCCTATGCCCCTATGCAAGAGATTGCTAGAGAGGTGGTCAGGGAGATAGGGTATACCGATGCAGCATTTGGTTTTGACTATCGTAGTGCAGGGGTACTCAATGGTGTTGGAGAGCAGAGCCCAGATATCAATCAAGGTGTAGATCAAGAGAGCGGTGAGATTGGTGCAGGAGATCAAGGCTTGATGTTTGGATTTGCCTGTAATGAGACCAAAGAGTTGATGCCATTGCCTATCTCACTGGCACACAAACTTACAGCTAAATTGGCAGAGGTGAGAAAAAATGGTACACTTCCCTATCTCCGTCCTGATGGTAAAGCCCAAGTCAGTGTCAAATATATAGATGGAAAGCCAACAGAGGTATCGACTGTGGTGGTGTCAACACAACATAGTCCTGATGTAGACCAAGAAACACTGAGACGTGATATCCAAGCAGAGGTCATAGAAGCAGTGATTCCTGCAGAACTACTAAGTGATAATGTGGTATATCATATTAATCCTACAGGCAGATTTGTTATCGGCGGCCCACAGGGAGATGCGGGGCTGACAGGACGAAAGATTATTGTTGATACCTATGGCGGATCATGTCCGCATGGAGGAGGTGCTTTCTCTGGTAAAGATCCTACCAAAGTAGATAGGTCAGCTGCCTACGCTGCACGCCATGTTGCTAAAAATCTTGTCGCTGCAGGTGTGGCAGACAGGGTGACGATACAGATTGCTTATGCCATTGGTGTGGTGGAACCCGTCTCTATTATGGTGGATACAGAGGGTACATCTCATGTAAATGAGAGCGAGATAGAGACATGTGTCAAAGAGCTCTTTGATCTGACACCTGCAGGGATTATCCAGGCATTAGACCTACTCAAACCTATCTACAAAAGAACAGCCTCCTACGGCCATTTTGGTCGGGAAGAGGATGGGTTTAACTGGGAAAAAACAGATAGGGTAGAAGATATTAAAAAGTATTTGAAAATATAAAAAAAATTGATTGTTTAGCACACTATTTCTTGGGGTGTAACAGCCCTATAGAAAAAGAAGAGAAAAACCTTTAAATTAAAGTTTTGTTTAATCATCTTGTGTTATAGTTCATAACTACTAACTAAGGAGAAATAAATGGCAGTAATGATTACAGATATTTGTATTAACTGTGCAGCGTGCATCGATGAGTGCCCTGTTGAAGCAATCGTTGACGAGGATGATAACCCAACAGGTGAGGATACTTATTATGTCTATGCAGACAAATGTGTAGAGTGTGTAAGTCATCATGATGAGCCAGCGTGTGCTGAAGCTTGCCCAACTGAAGGCTGTATCCAATGGAGTGATGTTGTGGATGGCATGCCTGCAATGGAAGGCAGAGGAGACAAAGGTACTCCAGTCGTCGAAGACTAAGTTACCCTATGTGCCAGGATCTCTCTTGGCACTCAAGCATATTTATTTTAATCCCTATTTAATCTGTTTTTCGATAAAATCCCGCCCTAATGCTTTATTTTAAAGCAAATTATTACTTTAGGATATCCTATGGAACGAACACTATCCATCATCAAACCAGATGCAGTTGCTAAAAATGTCGTGGGGCAAATTCTTGCTCGATTTGAGAATGCAGGCTTGAGACTTGCAGCCACCAAAAAGATTCAGTTGAGCCGTGCAGATGCTGAGGCATTTTATGCGGTACATGCTGAGCGCCCTTTCTTTGGTGATCTTGTAGAGTTTATGATCTCTGGTCCTGTGGTTGTCACTGTGCTAGAAGGCGAAAATGCGATGGCAAAAAACAGAGACCTTATGGGTGCAACCAATCCAAAAGAGGCAGTAGCAGGTACAATCAGAGCAGATTTTGCTGAGAGTATTGATGCCAATGCCGTACATGGCAGTGATTCGCTTGAAAATGCAGAGATAGAAATCAATTTCTTTTTTGCACAGAGAGAAATCGTATAGCCTAAAACAAGTATGAAAATACAGTTTGACAAAATAGGCTCTTCACCAAAGCCCTTTGAGATAGTGATAGACAATGTGCTATTTCAAGGAAGCCTCAAGAAGAGTGGATATCATCTGCTAGCACTTAGTGGTACGATTAAAGGTGATATCCAGTTGGATTGTGACCGTTGTGGAAAAGGTTACATGCATACGCTAGATAGCACGCTAAAGCTCTCATTGAGCGACCACGTGCTAAAAGATAAAGAGGATTTGGATATAATTGAGTTTTTAGATGGCGTGGTCGATATCACTTACATCTTGGAGAGCGAAATAAATGCCCAAAAAAGCACCTATCACTACTGTCCAACATGTGGCAACAGTGAAGAGGATTTTGAAATAGAATTTTAACAAAGGAATTATTATGGCAGTACCAAAGAGACGTGTCAGTAAGACAAGAGCAGCAAAGAGAAGAACACACTATAAGTTGACCCTTCCAAGACCAGTAAAAGATGCAGATGGGACATGGAGAATGCCCCACCACATGAACATGACTACAGGCGAATATAAAGCCTAATGTCACACGACAAACAACCTGTACGTATCGCTATCGATGCGATGGGTGGGGATTTCGGTCCTGAACCTATCATAGATGGCTGTGTGCAGGCGCTCAACGAGCGAAGCTTCACTCCTATACTCGTAGGAGATCGTGAAGAGATACTTTCCTATCTACCCCTCTATTACCAAGATAAAGTTGAGATTGTTGATTGTGCTGATGTGATTAGCATGAGTGACTCTGCAACAGATGCACTGAAGCGCAAAGAGTGTTCCATTTATCAAGCTGTTGAATTGGTACGTAATGGTGAGGCTGATGGTGTTGTTTCTGCTGGACATAGTGGTGCAACCATGGCTTTGGCTACACTGCGTATCGGTAGACTCCCACATATCTCCAAGCCAGCCTTGGCTACATTGATGCCAACGGATGCAAACAAAAAAACATTGGTCTTGGATGTAGGAGCTGTGGTAGAGTGCAAAGCACAGAATCTCTATGAATTTGGTGCTATGGGTGAAGCCTATGCACAAGAGGTACTGGGTATTCCAAATCCTAAAATTGGATTGCTTTCTAATGGCTCAGAAGAGAGCAAGGGCAATGATCTTACGAAAGAGGCATTCAGTATGCTTCAGGCAATAGACAATTTTCAAGGTAATGTAGAGGGTAGAGATATTTTTAATGGTAAAATTGATGTGGTTGTGACGGACGGGTTTACCGGTAATATTCTTCTCAAAACCAGTGAAGGTGTTGTTTCTGCTATTTTTTCATTGATGAAGCAACAGATACAAAAATCACTCCCTGCCAAGGTGGGTGCACTACTCATGAAACGAAAAGTGTTTAGTAATCTCAAAAAAGAGGTCGATTATGCCGAGTATGGTGGTGCACCACTCTTGGGTATTGACGGCTGTGCCATTATAGGACATGGGAGTTCTAACTCAAAAGCGATAAAAAATGCTATTTTCCAAGCCATTAGTTATACGCGATCAGATGTCAATAAAAAAATAGAAGAGCTCGTTGTTTCAGGTCAAAACAGGCTTGAAAATAAAGAGTAAAAGGGTTTGTATGTCTAGAGCAGTACCACAATT
>CAZEIN010000291.1:0-2584 GCA_964512425.1 uncultured Sulfurovum sp. | reverse complement strand
CTGAGAGTGGATGGGGCGTAGATCGCCCAGCTATGAATGTCTATTTCGAGATTTGGGATAAAAGTGCTATTTTCTTCTGCGATAGCTCAATGCTTCTAGGATATCAGGCTTCTCTATTTGGGCATGTTCTCCCAAATCGGCTATAGTTCTTGCGATCTTCTTGACACTAGCAATGCTCCGATGAGAGAGTCCAAACTTTCCTATCGCTCCCTCCAAAATCGTAGCTGCGTCAGTACTCAATATGCAGTATTTTTCTATTTCATCCTCTGCCAACCTGCCATTGAGTCGCTGCTGTCCTCTCTGTTTTTGCATTTTGAATGCTTCTACCACTGCTTGGTGCATCTGCTCAGAGGTGATATCTCCTTTGTCGCTGCTGCTCACCTCTTGCATCACTACAAAGAGGTCAATCCTATCCAAAAAAGGATCACTGAGCTTGTTGCGGTAGCGTTTGACCTCTACTTCTGAACAGCGACACGCCTTGGTTTTGGAGAGTAGATTTCCACAAGGGCAGGGGTTTTGGGCAGCGACAAACATGATGTCTGCTTCATATTCGATCTTTGCATTAACCCGTGATATCAAGACTCTATGGTCTTGGAGTGGCTCACGCATCGCTTCTAATACTTGCTTGGAAAAGTGGGGCAACTCATCAAAAAAAAGTATCCCCTTGTGTGCCAATGCCACTTCGCCGATACGTGCCTGCGAAGAACCCCCACCAAAAATAGAAGCAGAGGTAGCGGTGTGATGCGGTGCTCTGATGGGTCGTATCGGAGCAAAATCAGGCGTAGTGCCGTCGAGAAACTGATGCTTGGCGATAGAGAGCATTTCCTCTTCGTAGAGTGGTGGCAGGATATCTTTGATCCGCTTGGCAATCATGCTTTTGCCACATCCTGGGTTACCTTCCATGAGAAAATTATGCATCCCAGCTGCGGCGATGAGAGAGGCTCGCTTGGCGATACTCTGCCCTTTGACATCAACAAAATTACTCTCATACTGCTGTTGGTAATAATAATGCATCCCGTCGATTTCTAGCTCGTGGGCATCATAGGTAAATGTCTGCATCGTAGCAGCGAAGCGTTTCTCGCGGACTATCTCTATCGCCTCATTGAGTGTCTCTACAGCGATAAAATCTACACCAGAGATATGGTTGAGGTGGGTGATTGCCTCACTAGGCACAATCGCTCTTTGTATCAGGCCTTGCTCTTTGAGTGAGAGAATGAGAGGAAAAAGCATAGAGCTGGATTTGACCCTGCCATCCAACCCAAGCTCCCCAAACACAAATAGTCCCTCTTCTTCTATCTCCACTTTATTGAGAGCGATGAGCAATGCTACAGGGAGATCCAGATGTGTGCCATTTTTTTTCAGGTCGCTAGGAGAAAGATTGACCGTTATTTTGAGAGGTGGAAAAACAAAATCATTGGTCAGCAGTGCTGCTTTGACCCGCTCTTTTGCTTCCTGAATATCACTGCTTGCCAGCCCCACCACAGCAAAACCAGGCAATCCCTTGGTAAAAGTTGCCTCGACTTCTATCACCTTGGCTTGTGTTCCCTCTAGTGTCGCACAAGTCAAATGGTTGACAATCGTCTCTCGCTTTGGCGTAACCTTTTCGCTACTTTGCGGCTCTTCTGTTTTTGCATTCATCGCTCTATCCTCTATTGATATAACGACATTGTAATCAAAAATAGAAATTTTATGTAAAAATATGTCAAATTGTCATATTTTTATGGCAATTAGGGGCAGAACTAGCGAGACTGCTAGTTTTTATCTCTTTTTTTCCACTCTTTTTCAAATTTTTTACGTTTGATATATGAAAGCTTTTCTATAAACAGTTTTCCATCCAAATGATCCATCTCATGCTGGAGTGCAATAGCGAGGAACTCGTCATCCTCTATGACCTGTTGCTTTCCAAAACGGTCTTGATACTCGATAGTAACCATAGCATGACGCTCTATATCTTCATAGATACTTGGTATAGAGAGGCAGCCCTCTTGGAACTTGATCATCTCTTCGCTACGGTAGGTGATCACAGGGTTGATGATCTCCAAAGTATTCTCTTTTGGCTGTGTTTCGATCTCCTCATCCTCTGTATCGATAGGAACATTGATGATCAGTACGCGTTTGGCTACACCGATTTGAATTGCGGCAAGCCCTACTCCATTTTTGGCAATCATTGTCTCATACATATCATCCAGCAGTGCATGCAGGGTCTCATCAAACTGCTCTATCTTTTTGGATACCAGCTTGAGTCTTCTGTCGGGATAGATTACAATATCATGAACCATGGCTATGCCCTATGGGAGACTCTGTGTCAATACTTTGTCAATCAAACCATATGCGACCGCCTCTTCGGAGGACATAAAGTAGTCACGCTCTGTGTCTTTCTCTATGGTTTTGGTTTTTTTGCCTGTTTTCTCTGCGAGAATCTCATTGAGCGTGTCTTTGAGTCTCTGGATCTCTTTGGCTTGGATCTGAATATCGGTAGACTGTCCCTGTGCACCGCCGGAAGGCTGACGGATCATGATCCGTGCATTGGGGAGAGCATAGCGTTTCCCCTTGGTGCCGCATGCCAGAAGAAAAGCACCCATAG
>CAZEIN010000290.1:0-8234 GCA_964512425.1 uncultured Sulfurovum sp. | reverse complement strand
CATATAGTAGAATCTATAAACTAAAGAAATAGATGTTAAGCATCACAGATAGAGTGAGAAAACGCCTTTTTGACATAGCCCTATCTGTGGTGGGGATAGGGTTGACATGGTGGTTAATGCTGATAGCTTGGATGATAGCCTCTCTAGAGACAGGAGGGAATGGACTCTTTATCCAAAGACGTATTGGCAAAAAAGGCGAGCCTTTTTGTGTTTTCAAAATCAAGACCATGAAGCAGACAACAAGCTTCTCAACAACTGTAACCACGAGTCACGATAGTCGTATTACGCGAAGCGGGGTATTTTTTAGAAAAACAAAAATAGATGAACTCCCTCAGCTGTTCAATGTTCTTTTGGGCTCTATGAGTTTTGTGGGCCCTAGGCCTGATGTGCCTGGATTTGCCGATCAACTTACAGACAAGGATCGAGAGATACTCTTGGTGCGACCTGGCATTACAGGACCTGCTTCACTAAAGTATAGGGATGAAGAGGAGATTCTAGCCAAACAAAAAGACCCAGAACGCTATAATAGAGAAATCATTTGGCCAGATAAAGTAGCAATCAATAGGGCTTATATCAAAGAGTGGTCATTTCAAAAAGATATACAGTATATTATTAAAACAGTGACAGGATAGGCAGATGAACAGAATATTCCTCTCTCCGCCCCATATGAGTGGCAAAGAACAACAATATATCGCAGAGGTTTTTGAGAGTAACTATATTGCTCCCTTGGGAGCATTTGTAGATCGTTTTGAAGAGAGTATTATGGCATATACCGGCACGGGGCATGCCTTGGCACTCTCTTCGGCTACTGCGGCGTTGCATTTGGCACTACGTGTACTGGGTGTGGGTAGTGGAGACTATGTGCTGACCTCCTCTTTTACCTTTATAGGATCAGTCAATGCGATACTCTATCAGCATGCCCATCCTATTTTTATAGACAGTGATGAGAGTTGGAATATCTCACCAGCATTGCTCAAAGTGGCTATCCAGCAAGCTCCCCAAAAACCCAAAGCACTGATTGTTACACATCTCTATGGTCAGGCGTGTAAGCTTGACGAGATTGCATCTATTTGCAAAGAGGCAGGCATCTATCTCATCGAGGACGCTGCTGAGTCATTGGGTGCTAGCTATCAGGGCAGGCAGAGTGGGACTATTGGGGATATGGGTGTGTATAGTTTCAATGGCAACAAAATACTCAGCACTTCTGGTGGTGGGATGTTGGTGAGCGATGATGCGACATGGATAGAAAAGGCACGATTTCTCTCTACTCAAGCCAAAGAGCCCTTTTTGCACTATGAGCACAAAGAGTTTGGCTACAACTATAGGATGTCCAATGTCCTCGCAGCTATCGGTGTGGCACAGATGGAGGTGTTAGGGCAGAGGGTGCGGAGGCGCAGAGATATCTTTGAGAGGTATAGAGAAAATCTTGAACCGTACGAAGAGATATGTTTTATGCCTGAGATTGAGGGCAGTCTGGGCAACAGATGGCTCACAACACTTACTCTCTCTCTGACCACTCCCGCTAGCATCATAGAGGCACTTGAGGCAGAAAATATAGAGAGCCGCCCTCTATGGAAGCCGATGCATCTGCAGCCTCTCTTTGCTGATGCTTTGTGCATAGAGGATGGTACGAGCCAAAAGCTTTTTGAAGGAGGTGTCTGTTTGCCCAGTGGCTCTAGTATGTCAGACAAAGATGTTGATCGCGTTTGTGCTATTATCGGTCAGGTACTGCAATGACACTCCTGCGCCCTACCTCTCTCAAGCGCGTACTGTTTTTTATTGTAGCAGATCTATTTCTCTCACTGCTTACCCTTTATCTTGCGTATGCACTTCGTTTTAATTTTAGTATCCCCTCTGAATTTTTGCAGACTTTTTGGCTAGTTTATACGGCGATTACTGGGTTAAAAGTCATACTCTTTTATCTCTCTAAACTTTATTTCTCAGTATGGCGCTTTTTCGGTTTTTATGAAGCCAAAAAAATTGTTGCCGTGCATATCATTGCGTATATGCTGTTTATCATGATATATCTTGTTTTTGGCGAAGTGTTTTCTCCTTTTCCTCGTTCTGTGATTATCATCGATCTTTTTTTATCATTGATCTTTTTGGGTACATTGCGTGCATCCAAACGAATGGCTATTGAGAGCAAGAACCTGCATGGTGTAAAATCTGTTTTAATATTGGGTGCCAATAGTAAAAGTTCCACTGTTATCCAGAGTGCACTCAAGGGCGAGATTGATTATTATCCTGAAGCGATAATCGCTCTCTCCGATGATGCCATGACTCGTAATGCCTATATCAATAATATCAAAGTTTATGAGAGAGGTATGATGGAGCAGCTGATAGTACAGAAAAATATCACTGCAGTGATTCTGACGCAAAAACTGCCTCCTCATGAGCTGCATTTATTGGTAAAAGAACTCAATACAGTCGGCATCACTGAAATAAAACAGGTAAAAATACTGGGATCAGAGCATGAAAAGCTAGAAGATCTCTCTATAGAAGACCTCCTAGCACGTCATCCCAAAGATCTCGACACACAAACAATCGCAGCATTTATCAAAGGCAAACGTATTTTGATTACGGGTGCAGGTGGAAGTATCGGCTCGGAGATTGCTAGGCAGTGTGAAGAATTTGGGGCATCTTCATTAATATTGGTGGATAACAGCGAATACAACCTCTACCAGATAGGCGAACAGTTATCTCAGGCAGAACTAAGGCTAACTGATATCGTAGATCATACCGTACTGGAGAGACTTTTTATAGAGCAACGACCACAGATGGTGATCCATGCTGCGGCCTACAAGCATGTGCCACTATGCGAAACCAATTCTGCCATGGCAGTACAGAACAACGTACGTGGCAGCATGAATGTGATTGACTTGAGTATCCAGTATGGTGCAGAAAAGCTGGTTATCATCTCTACAGACAAGGCTGTCAGACCTACCAATATCATGGGGGCGACCAAGAGAGTGGTGGAGCTCTATGCCAGCAATGTTGAATCAGGCAAGACTGAGATTGTTGCTGTGCGCTTTGGCAATGTTCTAGGATCGAGTGGGTCAGTGATCCCAAAATTTAAACAGCAGATTGAAGCAGGTGGCCCAGTGACAGTTACCCATCCAGAGATCAATCGCTATTTTATGCTCATCCCAGAAGCCTGCCAACTGGTACTCCAAGCAGCTGCGATTGCCAAAGGAGGAGAGCTTTTTGTGCTAGATATGGGGGAGCCAATCAAAATCATGGATTTGGCAAAACAGATGATACGGCTCTATGGCAAAGAGGATGAAGTGGATATCAAAATCACAGGCTTGCGTCCAGGGGAGAAACTTTATGAAGAGTTGCTGCTGGATGATAGTGACAATGAGACCAAATATTGTTCTATCTTTATCGCCAAGCCTACCGTATATCCTATTTCACAATTAACTCACGATATTGCGTTACTATTGGAAACGGAGCACAAGATGGAGGTGCTACAGAAGATTGTGCCAGAATTTACACATGAAAGTATGGTATAATCTCTGTAGCTATTTATGATAGTTATACCAAATCCCAATACAATAGTATACTTCGAGGATGTTCTTTGGGGTATATTATTGGATTTGGATTTGGTATTATTATAAACAACGGAGGAGTAAAGATGTTGAAAAAAATAATTGTGGGCTTGTTGCTGTTTGCAACATTGTCATTTGGTATGACCTTGAGCAAGCTAAACAGTGCAAGTAAAGCTGAGCTTATGGAGATTAACGGTATTGGTGAGATTAAGGCAGGGCTTATTCTCAAAGAGAAAAGAAAGGGAAGATTTAAATCCTTTGCTGATTTGATAGAGCGAGTAGATGGTATCGGTGAGCAGACTGCGGCCAATATCAAAGGTGGCGTTAAAAATGCAGATGATGTCAAAAAGGTAAGTAAACGTACCAAGTCAAAGAAGAAAACAACCAGCAAAAAGAAGACTACAGCAAAGAAAAAAACCAGTAAAGCTAAGGTAGATGACACAAAAGCCAAAGCAAAAAAGCCTACGAGTAAAAAAACCACTAGAAAGAAAACAGCCAAGAATACAGCGAAAGCGGCTGATCCTAAAAAGAAAAGCACAACCAAGAAAAAGAGAAGTACCAAGAAAAAGAAAACAACAAAAAAGAAAACAGCAAAAAAAGCTGAAGATGAAAAAAAAGAACTCAAGAAAAAAGCCAGAAAGAAAAAACTTAAAAAGACCAAAACAAGAACAAAGAATTAACAGCATCAATAGTGTGCGAGGAGGCTCTCCTTGCGCATGTCAAACCCTCTCAAACCTCATTTTCGATACAATCACATCATTACATTACCAAAGGTACTTCTATGTCAGCAGTAACACGATTCGCACCCAGCCCGACAGGCTATCTCCATGTAGGAGGACTCAGAACCGCTCTTTTCTCATGGCTTGCAGCCAAACATAACGAGGGGAAATTTATGCTCCGTATCGAGGATACAGACCTGAGCCGAAACTCCCAGGAGGCACTAGAGGCGATTATCCGTGCATTTGATTGGGTGGGGTTGGATTATGATGGTGAGGCGGTCTATCAGTCTCAGCGTTTTGACCTCTACAAACGCTATATCCAGAGCCTGCTCGACACAGGCAAGGCATACAAATGCTACATGAGCCGTGAAGAGCTCGATGCACTACGAGAGGAGCAGATGGCACGCAAAGAGCGTCCTCGTTATGACGGCAGATACAGAGATTTTATGGGTACGCCACCTGAGGGTGTTGAGCCTGTGATTCGTATCAAAGCACCCCAGAGTGGGATGATCTCTTTCATGGATGGGGTCAAAGGCGAGATCAATATCGCTGCGAGCGAGGTAGACGACTTTATCATCGCACGTAGTGACGGTACACCTACTTATAACTTTGTGGTCGCTATTGATGATGCACTTATGGAGATCACCGAAGTAATCCGAGGGGATGATCACCTCTACAACACCCCCAAACAGATGGTAGTCTATGAAGCACTAGGATTCAAAATCCCAAACTTTTACCATGTGGCGATGATCAACAACGAGCAGGGCAAAAAGCTCTCCAAGCGTGATGGGGCTACCGATGTGATGGAGTACAAGACACTAGGCTATCTGCCAGAGGCTCTCCTGAACTTTCTCGTGCGTCTGGGATGGAGTCATGGTGATCAGGAGATATTTAGCTTGGAGGAGATGATAGAGCTCTTTGATCCCAATGACATCAACCCCTCCGCTTCGAGCTACAATCTAGACAAACTCCTCTGGCTCAATGCCCACTATATCAAAGAGAGTTCCGATACAAAGCTCATCACACTACTCAAGGACTTTGGTGTGGATTTGGAGGACAATCCCAAAGCCTCAGCAATCCTCACCGCCACCAAAGAGCGAGGCAAGACCCTCATAGAGCTGGCAGAACAGATTCGCCTCATCACCGATGCACCTACAGCATACGATGAAAAGTCCTCTAAAAAAGCCTTTAAGGGTGATGCAGCAGAGATACTCACGGACTTTGCCACCATGCTACGAGAAGCCAACCCCAGCACTCAAGAAGCCTACCACAATGTCATGCAAGCCCTCGTAGCCAAACGAGAGATCGGCTTTGGCAAGATCGGTATGCCACTACGCCTCTCTCTGCTAGGCAGTATGACAGGTGCAGGCGTGGATGAGGTGATGGCCGTACTAGGTGTAGATGAGACAGTGGAGCGGATTGAGAGAGCGGTGGATGCGATTGCATCGTAGGAGATATTTTTTTCAGTATTGTATAGAGTGTCGATGTACCACAACCAAATTTCGGGGAGGGGACACCCCGACCTACGGTTGCTAGAGGCTGTTTAGTCGTTCTGCGACCAAAGTGTTGACTACTTTTGGGTTGCCTTTGCCTCCTGTGGCTTTGAGTACCTGTCCGACAAAAAAGCCCATGAGTTTGGTGTTGCCTGCTCTAAATTTCTCGACATTGTCAGGATGGTTTGCGATCACCTCATCGATCATAGGCAAGAGTACAGCAGGATCGCTGATCTGTACCAGTCCTTTGACTTCGACTATCTGCGTGGGGTTGTCTCCGCTTTGGATCATCTCTTCAAACACCTGTTTTGCGATCTTGCTTGAGATGGTTCCACCCTCTACTAGCTTGACCAATGCAGCGATTTGTTTGGCATCAAACTTTGGCTCGCTGGTGCTCTTGAGCTCTCTGGCTACCTCGTTGGCGACTATATTGGCGATACCTACAGGGCTGTTGAATGTGCTGAGAGCCTCCTCGTAAAACTGAGAGAGCTTTGTATCGCGTGCCAGTGTATTGGCTACTTCGCTGTTGAGCTTGAGTGCTTTGGTGTATCTATCAAAGAGTGTCTGCTCCGCTGGGGTCATAGGTGTGACTTCACCGTCTATTTGTGCTTTTTTGGTGGCTGTTTTGCTGGCTCTCTCAGAGCTCTTTTTTGGGGCTTTTTTCTTTTTGCCCCATGAGTCTTTGAGCCCGACGATTTTATTAAACACTGGGGCTTCATCCGTGTAGTCAACAGGATCAGCATAGAAATACCCCTGCCGCTCAAACTGGAACCGCTCATCAGGCTTGTCTGTGATGACGGCTGGCTCGATCAGGGCATCTTGGATGATCTGGAGAGAGTCTGGATTGATATCTTCTAGCCCCTCTGGTGCCTCCTCTTTGAAGAGTCTGTCATAGAGTCTGACTTCGACACGCTTGGATGCTCTGGCATCGACCCACTGGATGGCACTCTTGACCTTGATGCCACTTGTATCTGAGCCGCTTTTGGAATCAGGATGATAGGTGGCTTTGATCTCTGTGATGCTGCCATCAGCGTCTTTGATCACCTCTTGGCAGGTGATGATATAGGCGTGCTTGAGTCTGACAGACTGCTCTGGTGTCAAACGAAAATATCCCTTGGAGGGCTGCTCCATAAAATCCTCTCGTTCGATATAGATCTCTCGGGAAAAAGGCACCTTGCGTGAGCCCTCCTTGGGCACATCATGCGGATAGTAGGATGCATCGATTGACTCTGTGCCCTCATAATTCTCTATCGTGATCTTGAGGGGATCGAGCACGCACATGACGCGAGGCACTTTGGGGTTGAGGTCGTCTCGGATAGAAAACTCTAGCTGTGAGACATCTACCATAGAGTTGGCTTTGGCGATACCTATCTGATCGCAAAAGCTCAAAATAGCCTCTGGTGTGTAGCCCCTCCTTTTGTACCCAGCGATAGTAGGCAGGCGAGGGTCATCCCAGCCACTGACCTGACCACCCTCTACCAGCTCTAGCAATTTACGCTTGCTCATGACGGTGTAGTTCATGTTGAGCCGTGCAAACTCATGCTGATAGGGTCTAGGAGGCTTGAGCTCTAGTGTATCGAGCACCCAATCATAGATATCACGGTTGTTCTCAAACTCCAGCGTACAGATAGAGTGCGTGATGCCTTCGATATAGTCAGAGAGACAGTGTGCGAAATCATACATCGGATAGATAGACCATGTATCTCCTGCTCTAAAATGATGTGCATGTCTGATACGATAGAGGAGTGGGTCACGCATCTTCATATTGGCAGCAGACATGTCGATTTTGGCTCTGAGGACATGTTCGCCGTCTTTGAATTCGCCGTTTTTCATTCTCTCAAACAGCACTAGGTTTTCAGCTACGGTTCTATCACCATATTTGCTCCTCTTGCCTGCTTCTGTGACGGTGCCACGGTATTGGCGTATCTCCTCTTCACTTAGGCTATCTACATAGGCTTTGCCCATTTTGATTAACGCACATGCATACGCATAGAGTTTGGGGAAATAGTCCGAAGTAAAGTGCACACCGCTATCCCACTCAAACCCCAGCCACTTGACTGCGTCTTTGAGTGCCTCTACATATTGTGTGTCTTCGGTTGTGGGGTTGGTGTCATCCATTCTGAGATTGCAATGCCCCTGAAACTCAGCAGCGATACCAAAATTGATAGAGATGGATTTGGCATGTCCGATATGTGGGAAGCCATTGGGCTCAGGAGGAAACCGTGTAGTCACCTCCTCATATTTGCCAGAAGCTAAATCCTCTTTGACTATTCTACGTAAAAAATCTTCGCGCTTACTCATGATAGTGGAACCTTTTTGTGTTGAGACTTTTATAAGGGTTGTATTTTAACCAATTAGTGCTTGTAGGCTCTTAGTCCCAAATCCCGAAATAGATATTCATGACTATGCACTATCATCGCATTCAAGGGCTTCGCGTAAAACCATCGCCGAACCTATGGGTGCGACTCAAATTT
>CAZEIN010000289.1:0-3136 GCA_964512425.1 uncultured Sulfurovum sp. | reverse complement strand
TTTGAAGCCACAAAAAATTCTAAATATATCAATCCGCTACGATTGATACGACTATAGCCATCTACTATGCCTAAAAAACTTGTCTACCTCACACAAACAGATACCACCATAGGATTTGTCTCCCAGGATGCCCATAGGCTTAACTCCATCAAACAGCGTCCTCCCCATAAACACTATATCAAAGCAGTAGACAGTCTAGCAACACTCAAAGCACAAACGAGAATACCCACAAAACACAAAAATAGACTACGCAGAACCCGCAAGTGCACTTTTATCTTCCCCGATGGGGCTTCTTATCGGGTGATACATGATGCGAAGCATTTGGAGCTTATATCAGAACTTGGCTGGGCCTATACCACCTCTGCCAATCTTTCTGATCAGCCCTATGATGAACAGTGGGCAAGAGGTGCAGCAGATATAGTGATCGAGCCACTAGAGGGGAACACTCAACCCTCTAAAATTTATAAAATCAATTGTCATACCATAAGCAGGGTACGATAATTGGTTACACCCGCAATATACAATAGATATCGGGTTAAATCACTTTAAACTACGTAACAATACCCTCCAATTTAGCTTGACAAAAGATGCATCATAGACACTTGGTGTTCCTTTCGCACCTAACATGCTGGCTGCTTTCTTGCCTTTGTCTAGTTTCTCTTGCGTTACTTTTGAATAGGTAAACTTTTTACCCTTTTTAGCATTCATAGCAATATATTCTCTAGAGTTTTTGACCATGATTTCTTCCATTTTATGTGCTTTTTCTGCATCTGTTTTTCCTTGCATGATCCACTCCACCATAGCAGGTGCTCTTTTATGCATACTCAGGGGATATAAAATGACATGCACCGTATACTCTTTGAGTTTTCCAGCTGATTTTTTTTCAAACTCTACACAGTATGGACACTCAGGATCCGTTACTATATAGAGATCTTTTTTGCCTGTTCCATAGGAAAATGTGACACCATCCTTAATCACTCCAGACACAATTTTTGTTTTTGGAAATTTCATTTTTTGACCATTTTTATCATAGCGTGAGCCTGTATACATAATGCCACTCTTTTTCTCTAAAAATGCATAGGCAATCTTTTGTCTTTTTTTTGATTTCACACTGAGCTCTAAAAAGTAGTATGTTCCCTTATCCAGACCACGCAGTAGCGTGACATTGGGTCTATTTAGCACTTTGCTTGTTTTCTGTATTTCAGAAAGTTTTTTGGCACCTATCTGCAAATCTTTAGCATTCACTGCACCTATCATAAGTATCACTAGCAATACTTTATGTATATGATTCATTTTCATTATCTTCTCCCTATTACATCATTTGGGTTAATGTTTTAAGATTATATCTCACAAGTATTAATCTCGCACTCTACAGTTTTCTACACCATTTCAAAAACAATCTATCGGGATTGACCTTGACATCCATCTCCCTGCCCTCCACAATCAGTGCCGCTAACCATTTTGCCATCAACGGAGCAAAGACAAAACCTCTACCGCCCAAGCCATTACAGATATAGAGATGATCAATATGCTCTAGTGGTGGTTTGGCTCCTTTGAGAATCTGAGGACAGGTCTCTAGCATCCGAGGCACATCGATAACCCTGCCTACTAGAGGGAAGTAGTCCTTGGAGCCTGCACGCATCCCACAAAAGGTCTCCTTGAGGACGAAATCACTGGTATCGATCATCTCTCTGGCTTGCTCCTCTAGCGGTGCCAGGGGTCTGCCGTCACAGACGACACAGGGCTCTTTGACTTTGTTATGCGTGGCTCCCAGTTTGATGACACCATCGATATTGGCAGAGACTGAGATGCGTTTATGCATACTTGTACGCAAATCCAAATCACTATCATAATCCCCACGAGATCCCCATGTACCACGCACCCCCATATAACGCATATCCAACAGATCATTCTGATAGCCCGTAGCCAGCACGATATGTCTGGCTACGATAGGCTCAGTCTCCACACTATTGGTCAACACCCAGGTAGACTCCTGATCCCGCCGAAGCATCATCTCCTCCACCTCAAACTGCCGAAACGTCACCCTCTCCCAAATCGCCCGACACATCCCCTGTGCATCACAGACCCCAGCCTCATCGAACAAAAAGCTCCTATCCTCTTGGGTGATACCCTGAGCATGTAGTTCCGAGGGTTCTATCCATCGGTATGCTGTATCATTGTGTGCTTCATATAGGGTAAATTTGGGTACATCTTCTGCGTCTTTGGGGAGGCGTATCACACCTGTTTGGGCAAAATATGCTGGAAAATATTCACGATAGAATGTTTTGGCATAGTCAAAGGCTTGGTTGGTGAGTGACTGCAAGGGTGAGCCTTTGCCAATCTTGGGAGAGACAAACGCTCCAGCTGCCCCACTCCCTCCACTAGCAGCTACCCCACTGCGATCCACCAGCAGGACATCCTGCCCTGCCTGCTGTAGTGCATACGCCACAGAGCAACCAGCAATCCCTGCACCGATGACGATGGTGTCGTAGAGTTTAGAGGTATTGGTATGCATACTTCTCTATCGCCTCATCTATCAGTGTCTGCCACGTCTCATCAGGTTTCCATATACGGTGTGCAATCACCTCTGCCTCGCTATGTGGCATACTCATCTCTACGATATGGTAGATAGTCATAAACGCCGATACCCGCCAGTTCCTTGCACAGTGTAACCATACCTTTCGATCCTGCACACTACGCAAGATATCCCGCAGTAGCTCATAATCCTCCAATGTTGGCTCCACAAAGGTCACAGGCAGATGGATATACCCCATCCCCGCCCCACTCACCAGACTATCTTCATCCTCCAGCGTCTCCGAGTCGACACTTTGGCACATCGAGATGACGATTTCATAGCCTTGTGCTGCCATAAATGGGAAATCCTCTAGCACAGGCAGTGCAGAGGTCATGAGGTTGGGATGGATGGGTTGCTGGTGTGGAGCTTGCATGGGGTCTCCTTTGTGTTTTTCACCTGTAGGTGTGGCTCTTGGCTATACGGATTCTCCTGAGCCTTTTGGCAAAACCGTGCCAGCCTCTCAATTTCCAAGCATGGTGCGTGTTACGCACCCTTGTCCGTTAGACCGAAATCTCTTTAATGTCCGCGATCTCTCTAAAGCGCCTATACACCGATCCAATC
>CAZEIN010000288.1:0-1780 GCA_964512425.1 uncultured Sulfurovum sp. | reverse complement strand
CTCTTTTGCCAGTGTTATCAATGCTATAGCATCCTCGTAGTTCCCTTTTCCCAGATTGACCAGAAAGTTTGCATGCAGGTCACTCCATGCCATATCTCCGATACGGTGACCCTTGAGCCCTACCGCATCGATCAGTCTGCCTGCGGCATCTCCTTCTGGGTTTTTAAATGCTGAGCCGGCACTGGGGTCGCTGGGTTGGTTGGCACGCAGGGCTCTAAGCTCCTCATTAAGTGCCTGTGAGTAGCCTCTATGTATCTCAAATCTGGCTGCTGTTGCGATGCCTCCCAGATCAGCAAAGCGATATCCATGAGGGATATGCTCTTTGTCGATCCACTTTCCATCAATCTCGACACTATGAAGGATATCAAATACCTCATAGGACTTGACCCCCGCATTCATCGCCAGCATCCCACCCAAAGTACCGGGCAGCTTGGCACAGAACTCAAAGCCAGCGATATCATGCTTCTTGGCATAGGAGACGATCCTGCCTGTCGGCATCGCAGCCCCTATCTCTAGCATGCCCTCTTTTTCTTTGATGGTGGCAAAATCCTTAGAGAGCATCATCAGCGGTGGTGGGGTAGGCGAGACCAGCAAGTTGTTTGCCCCACCGATAAGCATACGATCCTTCGGCATAGTATCACCTCGCTCTATCATCAGCACCTCTTCGGGCTGCCCGATACGGATACTGGAGTAGATAGAGAAGTCTATGGTTTTAAAAAACAAAGGGTGCTCCTACATTGTGCGAAGCGCATGGTACTCTCGTGGGATCAGATAATCCTCTGTCTTGATCGGGAGCTCCCACATCTCGTGCTCGAAGCCTATTTGGTAAAGCTTGTCGAGTGCTTTGAGTTGTAGTTCACTCAGCTCTACGGATTCATCTGAGGCATACATATCCAGATATTTGGTTAGCATCTCATCAGAGATGCGCACCAAGCTGTCTGCTTCGAGTTTGGCACAGAGTTCCTCTTTTTTATCATTGGCTACCTTGACCCCATCGATGAGAATCTGCTCGATCTCTATGGCACGATTGAGCGGGAGACTACGGCGTATCGCCATACCGCCTAGTGGCAGTGGCAGCCCCTCTCCGGCGAGCTCTACCCAGATATCCCAGAGCTCTTTTTCTACCTCTAGGCTCTCATCATAGTCTAGGATTGACTCATGGATCAGCACACCGGCATCCACAGCACCACTAACAACCGCTTCTTCTATCTCTAGAAAATCCATATACACAGGTCTGGCTTCGGGATAATAGATGCGAAAGAGCATCGCATTGGTGGTATATTTTCCAGAGAGAGCGACACGAAAGTTTCTTTTGAGCTTTTTATCCTTGCGGCGTATGAGTTTGGGTCCATACCCCTCTCCAAAGCTCACGGCAGTTCGCAGCAGCGCATACTCCTCACGGATCAGCGGGTACATCCCAAAGCTAATCGCACTGACATCATAAGTACCCTTTATCGCTTCAACATTGAGCGTCTCAATATCCAGTCCGATATTTTCAAATGTATAACCTCGGGTATCTACCCAACCGAATTTGATCGCATAGTACATAAAGATATCATCAGCATCTGGAGAGTGGGCTAGTTGGATGGTTTTTGGCATGGTTGCTCGCTTTATTGTAAATTATCAGAAAAATCCATCATAAGATGGTAAAGGTTGAGATTAGCATGATTTGATTCATATAATTTATTTCGCTCAATTTCATTAAAAAAGTTTCCAATTTTAGACATATTATCATGTATATTTATATCTTTGACGATAAAGCCAATCATTCCATTTACAC
>CAZEIN010000287.1:0-2690 GCA_964512425.1 uncultured Sulfurovum sp. | reverse complement strand
GTGCATAAAAGTAGGCATGGGGGAGTTGGTGTCTTGTACCAACGCCATGAGCACAGGAGCAGGGGCAAAGACAAAAATTCCTAAAAAGCCTAGCACCACGATATGTTGGGTATAGAGAAACAGAGCCATGAAGAGGATACTACCCAGTGAGCTCAGGAGTAGGATCTTGTGTCTGCCTAGTTTGTCTGAGAATTTACCTGAGAAAAATACCCCCACCACACCGCTAAACTGTAGGATAGACAGAGCAATACCCGCATACCACAATGAGTGTCCATTGTTGACTAGATAGACAGGTAGATAGAGGGAGAGCGAGCTCTTGAGAGCAGCGTTAAAGAGGATAAAAGAGGCCAAAAACCAAAAGAGCCTTTTGTGCGTCTTGAATACTGTTTTGACATCACCTTTTTCTAGTTTTTTTGCTTTGATATGGGTATGGAAGTTTCTGAATCTGATATAGAGAAGGATAGAGGATATGATACCTATGGGCATCAGCTTATAGCTACCCTCCAGCCCCCACCAAGAGACTGCGGATGTGATGAGAATCGGTCCTAGTGTTCTGGCAAACTCGCCACCTACCATGAAATAGCTCATGCCCCTGCCAGTCTCATCTCCCGAAGAGCGTTTGATCATCGTAGGAGAGGGGATATGAAAGAGTGCAGAGCTAATCCCTGCAATAGCCAAAAGCAGTATCAGCACAAAATAAGAAGGAGCAAGCCCCAGCAGACTCATACTCATAGCTGTCACAGAGGGGGTCAAAATCACGAAATATTTGACATCACTACGCTCTGCCATGAGCCCTAATAGTGGGTTGAACAGTGCAGGAATCCTGCGTATAATATCCAGAAATGCCACCATCGAGAGGCTCAATCCCAGTTTTTCGATAATCAATGGCAAAAGCGGTGCTAAAAAGGAGGAGAAGATATCATGAGCAAAGTGTGCAGAGGAGATAGTAAGTACTTCGGCTTTATTGAAATATTTTTTCATGTTTTACCTAATGTATAGCAGGAGATTGGTGATCTCTATTGCATATTGTGGGTTGAAGCACGCATTATATCACATCTAGACTGCATAATAGCAGCCCCAAGTGGGCTGATTACGGTTCATTATTTTGTATGGTTTGTGTTGATTTTGTCTCTGGCTACAAACTCCAGTACTGTAGCATTGATGCAAAAACGTTGTTTGCCGCCAGGGCCATCATCAAACACATGACCTAGGTGTGCTCCTGATTTTTTGGCGATAATCTCTATCCGTTTCATTCCAAAAGAGGTATCTTCTCTCTCAATGACTGCCTCGTCAACGGCCTTGAAAAAACTCAACCAGCCTGAGCCAGAATTGAACCTGTCTCGGGTATCAAAAAGGATATCTCCTGAGATTTTGTCTACAAATACCCCATCACCTGTGTGTTTGAACTCCTCATATTGCTTGCAGAATCTTCCATCGGTTTTTTGGTTAAACGCCACATCATAGCCCTCGCTGTCTATACCTAGCTTGAATGCACCTACGGCTTTGTAAAACGCCTTTTCATCCATGTAGCCTGTATGGGTATAGATCTCTTTGCCATCTTTGATAAAGAAGATCGTAGGAGTGCCTTGTATCTGGGAGCTGAGTTTAAAGCCTTTGAGTTCAGACTGCTTGGCAGTTCTCAGAGGGATGCTGCCCTGATAATCTCTGCTCACATCTGTTTTGAATCGTTCGCAAAAAGGGCAGTTCTTGGCATCAATCACAAGGATTTCCTTTCCTCCCAGAGGTGAGATGGACACTTGTTTGGCGGTTGCTTCGGCAAATTTTACACCTGTGGCATGGTTGGGGCAGTAGCCATTTGGATTGTTTTTCAGATAGTCTTGATGGTAGGATTCTGCAGGGTAAAACCTCTCGAGTGCTTTGATCTCAGTAGTGATTTCTCCAAAGCCTGCCTTGGTCAGCAGTGCTTGATACTGCTCCTGAGTAGCCAATGCGATCTGCTTTTGTGCCTGAGTAGTATAGTAGAGAGCAGAGCGATAGTTGTTGCCCTGGTCATTGCCTTGACGGTCACCCTGAGTGGGGTCATGTAGCTCCCAAAACGATTGGATGAGGGCTTGGGTAGAGATTATGCTGTCGTCATAGACCACCTCTACTGCCTCAGTATGGTTCACTACGTCTTTATCAGCGTTTCTTTGTTTGAGCACTTGTTTGTAGGTGGGGTTGACATAGTTACCCCCTGCATAGCCAGAGGTGGCTTTGGTGACACCTGCTATGTTCTCAAAGTGCTTCTCCACACCCCAGAAACACCCAGCCCCAAAGACAATGGTTTGTGATTGTGCCATCAGTGTCATACTGAGACCCAAGAGTAAAAATATCGTTCGCATAATGTTATCCTTTTTGTATACATGCTATCTCCTTGTCAGCACTTTGTGATGACCACATGATAACATAATCCACTAAACCATTTTTTGAGATTATCTCTCTCTTCAGGTCTTATCTGCCATTTATTTAACAATATTTAGATATACTTTGCCCATAAATTAAACCAAAACACAGGAGAAACAGATGGCAATTATAGATGATGTAAAAGAGGTAGTAGTAGAGCAACTCAACGTAAGCCCAGACGAAGTAAAAGAGGAGTCTAAGTTTGTTGAGGATCTTGGTGCTGATAGTCTAGATGTAGTAGAGCTCGTAATGGCACTCGAAGAGAAGTTTGATATCGAGATTCCTGA
>CAZEIN010000286.1:0-5997 GCA_964512425.1 uncultured Sulfurovum sp. | reverse complement strand
CCCACTTTTTAAAATCGATGCAAAACCTGATGGCGCCTTCTATCTCTGGTGTGATGTATCCGCCTATACCGAGGATGCTGTGGCATTTAGCGAAGAGCTCCTCAGAGAGATTCATATCGCAGTGACCCCTGGGATCGATTTTGGGAGTCATGAGACGCAACACTATCTGCGATTTTCCTATACACGAAGTATCGAACATATGAGGGAGGGAGTGGAGCGATTGATAGGGTATTTGGAAGGGCTGAAGTAATTATGTTATACTTAGAAAAATCGAAATAAAGGAGACGAAGATGAAAAGAATGATTCGTATGGCAGTATTGGGAACGATAGTGCTATTTTTGAGTGGTTGTGGTGGTCTTTTGGATGCGATAAATGATGCATTGAAAAATGGGGTATTTTTATCAGATACGGAATATGTATTGAATGATAATCATCATATCAGTTCCAGTATTGATGTAGATACTAATATTGTATCTCTAACAACAGTAAATGTTATCGTATCAATTGAACATGATCATGATAGTGATTTGGTATTTTATCTCAAGAGTCCAGACGCTACAGTAATAACACTAAGTACCAATAACGGAACAAATGATAATCTGGGATACGCAATTACCTTTAAAGATGATGCAAATGCCAGTATTACAAATGGCATAAAACCCCATATTACTGCATATATTCCAGAAGATCCACTCTCAACCTTTAACAATAAAAATCCAGATGGAATATGGACATTGTATGTATATGATACTGTAAACAATGCACAAGTTGGAAAGCTCAAGGGTTGGTCATTGTGGATACAAGGAAATCAATAGATTTGCTCTCGTTAAGATTCATTAGTAAATCCTTCTGTATAATTCTGCAACAATAAACAGAAGGAACTAAATAATGGAAAAATATACCAAAGGCTTTGCGGCACTTCACTGGATACATGCAGTGGTACTGATATTTATATTGACAGCAGCAACACTGACACTACCAGATTTGCCCGAAAAAGCATCAGAGCTTGCACCGTTCAAGGGGCATATGATTTTTGGTTTTGTGGCAACGCTATTGACCTTTATTAGAATCTATATGCTCAGAAAGCAACCAGAGCTACCTGCTCTAAACATGGGAAGTTTTAGAGAGAGTATGGTGACTTGGAATCACCGATTGATCTATGTGATGTTGGTCGTAGTGGGTGTGAGTGGTATGGCAACGGCCAAGAGTGCCAATGTCGGACAGGTGCTGATCTTTGGGAAAGACCCCTCTGTCTATACTGGACCTGGTGGCATCACTGAGACACTAGGATCGGTACATAGTGTGAGTACGACACTGTTGATGATTTTGATTGCTATGCATGTTGCTGGTGTACTCTCCTATATGCTCAAGAGCAAAAGCAATATTCTCAAACGAGTGTGGTTCTAGACAGTACTGAGTAGTATTTAGGATTTTTGACTATAATGCCCTATGAAAAAAATAGTCAAAATCCTCATGGTCGCATCTATGCTCATAGGTGTGCAGAGCCTCAGTGCAGGTGAGAGCACAGTCATCGATCTCACACGTAAAAATTTCCAGCATGTTATCTCCGCCAACAAACCTGTACTGGTCAAGTTTTGGGCTTCATGGTGTGGCCCATGCAGAAAGATGACTCCCAAGTTCAAGAAAGTAGCTAAATCATATACTAAAAAAATGATATTTGCCGAACTCAATGTGGATGATCAAAGAGCAATCGCCAAAGCCTACAAGGTACGCAGTATACCTACGACTATTTTATTTATCAATGGCAAAGAGATGGATCGTATCACTGGCGGACTGGATACCAAGCAGATAAAGTACTGGGCAAGCGAAATCGTAAGAGGTCGCTATAATTGACCCAAAGCCCAATTTTGATAAAATAACCCAATTCAAATCCAAAGACAGATATGCAAATAGAAACAAAAAAAGCCAAATTTACCACACCCCTCTACCTAGAGAGTGGTCGTATCCTAGAGCCATTTGAGCTCGCATATGAGACTTATGGTGTGCTCAATGCTGCCAAGGACAATGTTGTGCTGGTCTGCCATGCACTCACAGGTAGCCATCATATCGCAGGACTCTACGAGGGAGATCGCAAGCCAGGCTGGTGGGATGGTGTCGTAGGCGAAGGCAAGGCAATTGATACAGATGAGCATTTTGTGATCTGTATCAATGTACTGGGTTCTTGTTATGGCAGTACGGGGCCTATGAGCGATGCCTATCCCAGCCAGAGTCCTTTTCGTCTCAAATTTCCAGTCATCACAGTCAAGGATATGATTCGTGCCCAAAAACAGCTACTCAGCTCTCTGGGTATCCATCACCTCAAAGCCATCATAGGAGGCTCTCTAGGAGGTATGCAGGCACTGCAGTTTGCTGTAGACTATCCCAACTTTGCTGATCGTATCATCGCTATAGCGGCCACCTATGCGACCAGACCTTGGACAATCGCATTTAACAAGGTAGCTATGGAGGCCATCCGCCGTGATCCACGTTTTGAAAACGGCAACTACGCCAAAGATGCCTTTGTCGAGGAGGGGCTGGATGGACTAGCCATCGGGCGTATTGCGGGGCATATCTCCTACCTGAGTCCTGATTCGATGGATGAGAAATTTGGTCGTAACTATGTGGGGACAGATGGACTGTTCGAGCTCTTTGGTCGCTATGAGGTAGAGCGGTATATGGAGTACAATACCAATAACTTCTCTAGAATCTTTGACCCCATGAGCTACCTCTATCTGGCAAAAGCGGTCAATACATTTAACCTCTCTAGAGGATATGATTCACTCCATGAAGCGATCTTGCGTGTCAAAGCACAAATGCATCTGATCAGTTTTCGTGGGGATTATCTCTTTTTCCCCTCCGAGATGGCACATATCGCACGTATGATGGAGCGTAACGGTCAACCACATAGCTACACGGAGATAGAGAGTGACTATGGGCATGATGCCTTTTTGGTAGAGATAGAAAAGTTTGAGAAGCTCGTTAAAAAGGCATTGGCGTAGGGTGTGTAACACGCACCAAATAAACCCGAATTATGCAATAGAATTGCCAAGCATCTATAGGAGACTGGTAATCTCTATTGCATATTTTGGGATAAAGGATAGCATCATGAAAAACAAGACATTCGAAGAAAATCTAGCACACTCCAAAGCACAACTGGAGAAGCTCATGGATCCAGAGATCACGCTCGAAGAGAGTGTGAAGCTCTACGAAGAGGGGCTCAAGACTATCAAAGAGGCACAAGCGATGATAGAGGATGCCAAGCTCAAAGTAGAAATCATAGAGAAATCCCAAAGTGGAGTCACCTCGTGAAAGAGCTCATTGTTGGAGCCATGCAGCTACCCACACTGGGTATGAACGCCACCAGACTAGAGTTTTACCTCAAAAAAGCCTCAGAGCGTGGTGTGGAGGTTATGTTGATGGGCGAGTATGTGCTCAACCACTTTTTCCGTGATTTAGAAGGGATGAGTCGCAACATGGTCAAAGAGCAGACCAAGAAGCATCTCAAAATGCTAGAAACGTTTTCCAAGCAGTACAAGATGACCTTTGTTGCTCCCATCATTTGCATCAAAAAGAAAAAATATTACAAAACGATTGCCCATATCACCCCCAAACAGACAGACTTTTACAAGCAGCAGATATTGATTCCCTATGAGCATTGGGATGAGGCAGATTTTTTCAGCAACAAGGTCAAGCCACTGCACACACCTATGACCTTCAAGCATAGAGGATTCAAAATCGCGGTCATGGCTGGCTATGAACTACACTTTGACCCACTCTGGGATAGCATCAGACGCGAAAAGATCGATATCGTTCTACTGCCTACTGCCTCTACCTTTGGCTCCCATGAGCGATGGAAAGAGCTGATTTGTAGTCGTGCCTTTCTCTACGGTTGCTATATCCTCCGAGCCAACCGCTTAGGTGAGTTTGTCGATGGTGAGATTGCTTGGCGATTCTATGGTGACAGTATGTTGGTCAATCCTGAGGGGGAGATTGAGATGATGCTAGAGGACAAAGAGTCTATGCTCATTGAGCCCATCACCAAAAAGGCAGTCAAGGAGCACCGAGCTTCTTGGCAGTTTTTGCAAGAGATAGAGAAAAGAGAGACACTATCATGACACCAGAAGCCTATTATCATCGGCAGATTCAACTCTGGGGAGAGTCAACCCAAAAATCTCTCCAAAACAAAAAGATTGCCATCATAGGATCAGGTGGATTAGGGTGTACCCTGGCGATGGCATTAGGGACTTCTGGTATCGGTGAGATCCATATGGTAGATTTTGATACGGTATCACTACATAATATCCATCGCCAGATAGCCTTTAGTCTAGAAGACAAAGACAGACCCAAAGCCAAGGTCGTAGTCGAGATGATACACAGCAAAAATCCTTTTGTCAAAGCCACTGCCTTTGATATGGGATTTGAGGATTTCAAGCAGATGGGCAACCACTACGATCTCATCCTTGATGCCACAGACAATCTCCCCGTGCGAGCTGAGATAGACGCGTATGCGAGAGAGATGGGTGTGCCTTGGATCTATGGCAGCGTTGAGGCTTTTCATGGGCAGGTTTGCTTCTTTGAGCGTGCAAGCTTTGATGCCATGAATATCTCTGACCACAAACCTGCAGGCATCACTGCTCCCATCGTCATGCATATCGGCTCTCTCCAAGCCAATCTAGCTTTGCGTTATCTAGCAGGGCTCACTGTGGCAAGAGATAAGCTCTACTATCTATACTTTAATGATAAAGGTGAGCTAGTGACGCAGAAGTTTGGGATGCCAATAAGTGTATAAGCAAGCGTGCAAACCCTAAGCATGCAATTTGGCAATTCTATGGCATAATTCGAGATAAAACAAAAAAGGAATACTATGAGAGCATCAGCCAGACATATATTGGTAGAGGATGAAGCATTATGCCAAACACTCAAGGAGCAGATTAATGCAGGAGAGAAATCATTTGAAGAGGTAGCCAAGGAGCACTCACTATGTCCATCGAAAGCACAGGGAGGTGACCTGGGGCGTTTTGGTCAGGGGCAGATGGTGCCTGAGTTTGACCAGGTTGTGTTCCATGATGAAGTGGGCGTGGTACATGGGCCGGTACAGACACAGTTTGGGTATCATCTGCTTGAAATTACTGAGCGTTCGTAGGAGTCATTAGCAGCTTTTTGTTATAATTACCCCAAGGAGTATCTATGAAAAAAACCATACTAGCCTTGGGCGTAGCACTGTTGATGTCAGGCTGCACCCAAGAGACACAAAATAGCCTCAGTAGATCGATACAGAACTGGACAGGCACCAACGGTGTACTAGACGTCTATGCGGGAGAGAAACTGGTCAAACGCTTTATCAAGATTGACAAACTCTCTACCGCCTATGGAACCAATGATGCCAAGCAACGACCCTATCGCTATGGCTATGGCTATGATGATAGAAATTTTAATATGAAAAAAGATCCAGGTGAGAACAAGACCTATTTTGAGTTCTCTGACTACTCAACCAGCTATATATTTTACGAAAACAACTAGGAGGCAGACGATGAAAACAATTTCAACCACAGAGGCACCAGCAACGATTGGGCCTTATTCTCAGGCGATGCAAGTAGGAGATATGCTCTATACTTCGGGACAGATTGGTCTGACGGTAGAGGGAGAGATGGTTGGAGCAGATATCCATAATCAGGCACACCAAGTACTCAAAAACCTAGGAGCAGTGCTTGCGGCAGTGGGGGCCACGTATAATGATGTGATCAAAACGACAATTTTTTTGGTAGATATGGATGATTTCTTGCCTGTAAATACTATCTATGCAGAGTATTTTGGTGAGCATAAACCAGCCAGAAGTACGGTAGCTGTCAAGGCACTACCCCGTGATGCCAAGGTAGAGATCGAATGCATTGCAAAGATCATGCAATATAACTATTAGTGGGTGATTTTCACCCCTTTCAAAAAATTTTAATAGAACTTTGGATATAATCCCAAACTTTTTAGAGAGATTAATACACA
>CAZEIN010000285.1:0-2325 GCA_964512425.1 uncultured Sulfurovum sp. | reverse complement strand
TTGTGGAGTAGGAGTGGCTTATGGATGTTAGTATGTTATTGGTTTGGATTACAGTGTTCATATTGTTTTTGGGTATAGGCTTGTTATTTATTTATTACGCCAAACTAAAGAGAGTACGCAATACAGAAAAAGAGCTCATTGTACAACGACAAAAGATAGAGCAAGAGCATTATGCATTGGTATCTGAAAAAAGAGAGAAGCACACATCTCTTGATACAAAGAGTGAAGAGGAAGACCATACATTATTGGGTAGTTCAGAATCATTGATAGAGTTTTTAAGGCTCAAATCTAAAAAAATAACCATTAGTAAAGAGAAGTTTAATTTAAACAATGTACTGAATGAAATCTCAGGGTCTTTAGCCACTGACTTTCCTGGTAAAGATATTGGATTGATATTTGATATTGATAAAAGTGTGCCGAGATATTTGACAGGAGACTCACTTTACTTGGGTCAGGTGCTTACCAGCTTGATCAAAAGCAGTATTGAAAAAGGACTAGGCAAGGAGATTAAATTAGAGATAGTGGCACAGCAGTCATCTTTGTCTATACATGAACTACGGTTTCGTATTATAGATATGAGCACAAAACTCCCAGATAAAAAAGCAGCACTCTTGACCATGCCCCATTATGATGAAGAGACAAACAGTTATGTGGGTCTAGAACTTTTTGTCGCCAATGAATTGGTTATATTAATGCATGGGAAGCTATCAGTAGAAGTGTCGCAGGGACAAGGAAAGGTCTATACTTTGACGCTACCCTTTAATGAGTCTGATTGGGCAGAGAGACGTAAATATCGGCTACCAAGTAAAGATATGGTGGGTAAACATATCCTATTGTGCGATGAAAATGACAATGCTGCATTGGCGTTGGAAGGGATGTTTAAGTATTTTAAATACGAGGTTACCATTGTCCCGTTTGAAACGTTTTTACAAAAGCGGATAGATATGTCAGATTTCGATATTGTCGTATTGGATGAAAAACTATTTTCTCATCATGTCAATAAATATATAGAAGTATTGAAAAAAGAGAAAGGCCTGAAGATCATCGGTCTGCGCAATATTTTCTTAGATGCATCTGCCAAAGTAAAAAGTGAGATTATTGATAAATACCTATCTAAACCTTTGTCTCAAGAGCGTGTATATGAGGCAATTATAGATATCTATACTACAAATAAATCGGTAGAAAAGAGCAGTTTTCAAAGTCGTGTAGAATCTATTACCAAAAATATAACACCAGATAAACAGACTCATCGAGAACATTTCGAAGAAAAACCTAATGTTACAACAAAAAGCTTTGCAGACTTTTCTGGAAAAAACCTCCTCATTGTTGAAGATAATATTATTAATCAGAAAATACTCTCTAATGTATTGGCTGCATCTGGGATGCATATAAAGATTGCAAACAATGGTCAGGAAGCAGTAGATATCTTATTTGAAAAAGAGGCATCTTTTGATATTGTATAAATGGATATTAATATGCCTATTATGGATGGCTATATCGCAACTTCATTGATCCGGGAAAATGAGTACCTCCATACCTTGCCAATCGTTGCACTGACTGCATTGGTATTGGAGAGTGAAATTACTAAAATGTTTGATCATGGTATTAGTGGTTATCTCAGTAAGCCATTGAAGATTGGTAAGCTTTATACTGCATTTGAATATTTTCTAGGTAAAACTGAAAGAGTGCAAGAAAGACCAGAAAATAATGTTGAAAAGATATTGGAATTAGATGGTCTGGATAGTAAACAAGGTATTGTATATGCAGATGGAAATGATGCACTATATCGAGAAGTGCTGAGTGAATTTTTATCTGCCTATGGACATACGGATAGCATTTTGCGAAATCTTGTAGATGAGCAAAAGCATACAGAGATAAAAATGCTTTGTTCTGATATGCGAAGCTTAACAAAGACGATAGGTGCCTACAAGATGCATGATGTCTCAGATAGAATGTATAAACTTTTTTTATATAATAATCAGCATATGATTCCAAAGTATGCAGAAGAATATGGTAGGGAACTTTCTAAATTGAGATTATCTATCCAAGCGTATATTGGAGGATAATCTATTATGATTAAACGCTTATGGAAGCAGATTTTCCCGGCTTCTTTGAAAACCGAAGAACCAAAGAATCCTTGCGATGAGAAAGATCTCTTTTTTGCAGGTATTTCTCATGAGATACGTACACCAGTCAATGGTATTGCTGGATTTACACAACTTCTCAAAGAGACAGAGCTCAGTGAAGAGCAAGATGAACTGGTCGATACCATTCATAGCAGTTCCATGCATCTTTTAGAACTGGTCAATGCTATTTTAGACTTTT
>CAZEIN010000284.1:0-3247 GCA_964512425.1 uncultured Sulfurovum sp. | reverse complement strand
CAAAATGGCTTTGGTATAGAATTTCATCGTGAACCTAGGTATAAGATTTAAACCCAAATTATGCAATAGAATTGCCAAATATCCTACTGATGCTTGACTCATGGGTGTTTGCAGCGTATCTGAGGTGCACCCAAAGGTGCATCGATGCATACGCTGTGAATGCCCATGAGTCAATGATCTGTGGGAGATTGGTAATCTCTATTGCATTGTTTGGGTTAAAATTATATCACAATAATAAGATATGAATCAGTATATCCATTTTCTCATGCTTGTGACCATTAAATGGTATTTCATACTTTTTTTATCCGAATATAAAGTAATGATTTTATCGTAATCTTAAAGGAGATTGCATGAAGCGTAACAATCTTATACTATAATTACAGCTATGGCAAAGAAAAAACGAAAACATTTTATTAAACTCAACAACAAAATACGAGAGCTATTTGACAACCAATCATTTGATGAGGGGGTGATGACACTCTCTGATGATGAGCTACTCGAACTGGTGCTACTGCTGGGTGTCTCTGTGGATACTCTGGATAGAGAGGAAAATATCCGTGCCCTACGTCGAGTCTGGAGCGAGGGAGACTATGGCTATCGTAAAGCCATTGTCGATCATCTCTCTGGCAAGAAATTACTCTCTATCCCCCCTCCTACGCAGAAGCATTCGTTGGACAAAGTAGGCAAAATTCTCTCTATACTGCATCACTATGAGCACACACCCCAAGAAGAGCAGCAGATACTAGAGAGTTTTATCGAGCTACGTCATGCCAAGATTACGCCCAAAAATATCAAAAACAAGCTTAGCTACCTGCGCCTCACTCATCGTGTGAGAGTCTTTGAAGAGGCATTGGACGTGAGCTTTAATAGTGTCAATGAGATGGAATTTTACCACTCCTACAGCTTTGATTTTCCTCATGAGAGCTTTGCTAAGACCCTGCTCACACGCTCTTATGCATTGGATATGCTCCCTCTGCTCAAACAGAGCGATGCCGAGATTATCGATATCCTCTCAACACTCAAGCAAAAGCATATCGAGGAGAAATCCCAAGAGATCACCCAGTTTATCACCGCCCTACCCGAGAACCCCTATCTCTCTATCGAGGAGTCATATAGCCTGATACGCAAGCTCTCCACAGATGGCAACCTCTATCACAATCCGCTCCCCTTGGAGATACTAGAGCGGGTGATTCACAAGGAGGATGCCGACTACTATCTGATAGAGAGTGGAGAGCATTTTGTGATCGAAAAGCACAAAGAGATTGCCCTATTTGATACACCAATCCCCTACCGTCTCTCTGTCTCCTACGAACAACGTCTGCTCTATGCCACGATCTGGAAAGGAGAGTCACTCTATATCAAAGAAGATTTGCGTAAGCAAAATGCCATGATGATCACGCACTTTGAATCTACAGTGTCTGCACTGCGACAGGAGCTCTTGGATGCGTCAGAAGGCTTAGTTGATGATGAAGATATGATATTAAATCATATCAAGCATTTCTTGGAGCCTCAGCTCATCAGTTCTGGGGGCTTAAAAATCAAGGAAAAGACTCGTAGACGTGTTCTCTATCACTTTTCTGAGTACCTCAAACCGCTCAAAGAGAAGCAAATGAGAGAGGAGCTGTTGGCAAAAACGATTCGGGATTTCAAAAACCTCTTTCCTCTAGCCCGTTCACTGAAACGCAAGATTATTTTTCATGTGGGACCTACCAATAGTGGCAAAACCTACCAGGCGATGCAACGACTCTCTAGTGCAACGACTGGATACTATCTCGCTCCGTTACGGCTACTGGCACTGGAGGGGTATGAGGGGCTACGAGAGCGTGCTGTACCCTGCTCTCTGATTACGGGTGAAGAGGAGGTAATCGATGAGGAGTCTACCCATATCAGCTCCACTATCGAGATGCTCAATCTCTCCGTAGATGTGGATGTCTGCGTAATCGATGAGATACAGATGATTAATGACCGTGATCGTGGCTGGGCATGGGCCAATGCTCTCATCGGCGCTCCAGCCAAAGTGTTGATCCTCACAGGCTCTATCGATGCACTCACCGCAGTCTCTGAGATCGTGGCCTATCTGGGAGAGGAGCTGGAGGTCATCCATTTTGAGCGTATGAATCCACTAGAGATGCTATCCCGTCCTACACCCATCAAGTATATCGAGCCCAAAACTGCCATCGTGGCGTTTTCACGCAAAGAGGTACTCTCCTACAAACAACGACTCTCTGGCAAATACCGTGTCTCTGTCGTCTATGGCAATCTCTCTCCTGAGGTACGCCGTGAGGAGGCACGCAAGTTTCGCGAGGGAGAGAGTGATATCCTCGTAGCTACTGACGCGATTGCCATGGGGCTCAATCTCCCTATCAAGACGATTCTTTTCGCCCGTGACAACAAATTTGATGGGCTCAGACGCAGAGAGCTTACCGCAACAGAAGTCCTCCAGATATCAGGGCGTGCTGGACGTTATGGGATTGAAGAGTATGGCTATGTGGGAGCACTGGAGTCTGGTGCGTTGCAGACAATTAGTGACCGATTTCATACCCCCCTACCCGATATAGAGCTGCCTTTCTCTGTGATGGCCAGCATGGAGCATGTGTTGCTTATCGGTGAGATACTGGAGACAGAGGATCTGCTGGAGATTTTGAGCTTTTTTGCCGACAATATGGAGTTTGACGGGCCTTTTGTTGCTGCCAACATCGACTCTATGCTAGAGATCGCAGCAATCGTAGGGGAGTACCAGCTCGATCTACGCTCCAAGTACCATCTCTCCTGTGCACCTGCGAGTATCCGCTCTCCCTACATAGAAGCGGTCTTTCGCAGATACCTCACTGCTCTGGAAAAGTCTCAGAGCGTACCCTATATTCCACCCCGTGACCTGCCACCCTACGCCCATACCAATGATGAGCTTCTCAATGCTGAGGACAGGGTCAAAGAGGTCTCCCTCTATCTCTGGTTGAGCTTCAAATTTCCTGAACAATTCCAGGAGACAGACAAAGCCATCGAAGCTAGAGTCCGCCTCAATCGCTTCATCGAAACCTCCTTGCAAAAAGGAGACTTCACAAAAAAATGCTCCAGATGTGGCAAGGTACTGGATTTTTCCTATCGATTCTCTATCTGTGAAGGCTGCTATATCAAAGGCAAACGAGGTAGCAGGCGAGACAACAGGAGTCGTGGTGGGTATCGAGGGTGGAAGAGGTGAGAAAAAGCTCCCCAAATCCCGAAACAGAATTCTTTGCATAGTCATGAA
>CAZEIN010000283.1:0-5103 GCA_964512425.1 uncultured Sulfurovum sp. | reverse complement strand
GATTTTATTTCACTTTCTATTTGAGCTCTTCCCATCTCTGCAATTTCTTCAGGTTTAGCTTTAACGGTAGAGCTTCCCCTTCTCAAATATACTGCTTCTCTTTCCACTTTTCCATATTCTTTTACTGCATAAAACGGTCTCTCTTGGCAAGAAATTTTGATGTATGCAATTTTTTTTTCTTCTAAGTACATGGTTTTGTATTCAAACTCAATAGGTCTATTTGTTTTGCTATTAATAAATTGTTGCAAAGAAGCGTCATCAAAATCTTCTTCTATTCCTAAAACTTCACTTTTTGAACCCTTGGCTTCCTTGACGCCAATTAAAATGTATGCATCTGTTCGTCTCCATGCATTTGCAAAAGCTAAAATGTCTTTTAATAATTCGCTTTTTTTATGCTTGCTTTCTTCCTTGATATAAGCATATTGCTCTTCTTTAAAATCCAGTGCTACACTCTCTTCTTCGTAAAGTAATTCTTCAATATTCACTATATTTCTCCACCAAAAAATCAGGGATATAGTCCTCGTTCTCCTCAATCGTCAGATCATTCGTATCAGGGTCATAATCACACCGAAACCTCGGAGAGAAATTAAAACCCTGTTTGTGAATGTTTTTGTACTCCTCAACCCAGAGATAGACCAGCTCCATGATGCTCCTTTGTTTGTCGGTGTTTGGTGCGTGTTATGCAGCATCTACTCCCCGCACAACGCCATATTTCTAACTGATTATACCAAAACTATATTTGATGTTTTGGCTTTTTGTTCAGGGGAGTGTATTGACATGTTAAACCCGAATTATGCAATAGAATTGCCGAATATCCTACTGATGCTTGGCTCATGGGTGTGTGCAGCATATCTGAGGTGCACACAAAGGTGCATCGATGCAGACTCTGTGAATACTCATAAGCCAATGATCTGTAGGAGATTGGTAGTCTCTATTGCATCGTTTGGGTTAAATCCCCCTAATACTTCTCCAACGGATCATAGCGCACACTAACTACCTCTGAGAAGTTAGGTACATCGTCATAGCTAAAGACAGAGTAGTACTTCTCTTTGTCATAGGAGGCAAAATTATCATAGGTGTAGGTGTCCCCTCCTCCATAGATCTTGACTCCATCCATGAAGTGTCTAGGGGGATGGAAGCTGTTGCGTACGACATAGTAGCCTTTGACTGCTTCGTCTGTGACTGCATCCCAGCTGAGCTTGATCATGCGGTTCTCTTTGTTGATGTGTAGGTTCTCTATTTTGGCAGGGGCTTTGCGGTGTTTGGGGATGGAGCTGACTACCAGTGTCGCATCTGGCTCCCATGTGGTGATGCGGTTTTTGATACCCTTGGCAGAGGTAGGCTTGATGACCAGTTTGAGCTTTTTGCCCTCTTGGTGTAGTCTGTCTAGTGCCATGCGCGAGAGTGTATCAAAGTTAAAGTATTGATACTCTTTGCCTGAGAGATCTTTTTCTGCTACTTCATAGCCGATATATTCTATCTTTTCACGCTGCTTGATATCCTCATAGGTGCCGACTTCATCCAACTCCACGAGCTCTATATAGTAGCGTACATCAGATTTCTTTTTGAAGCTATTGTGGTTTTTGATACGCAAGGCACAGTGGGTAATCATCGTCTCATCAGGATTGGGTAGTTGTGAGAGGTCAAAATCCAGATACCCGTAGACACGCTCCGCTCTGGCATCAAATCCACTTTGCAATCCTTCACTTATCTGGTCGATTGCAATGGTAGAGAGTGTATCTGCAGGGAGTTTGATTTTTTGCTGTGGGATGGTGTATTTGATATCGAGCATTGGACGATAGTGGATGCCACCGCCAAACTTGCCATAACCGATATCAAACTGCATCATTTGGCTATCTTCACCATCTGGTAGCTCTTTGGGGCCATCTACCCTGAAACGTGCCTTGCCTCCAGCAATCTCCTCTTGGAGCATTTGGCACTCTTGCTGAGTAAACTCCCAGTCATTCCAGATGCCTTGCGTGAGTTTACTAGAAACGATTGCTTGACCGATGATGCCTTTGGCAGAGGCGTGATCAACATGGTCAAAATCTGTGATATCTACCACGGCATCTGTCTCTAACAGAGAGAGATTCCACTCTCCGTACTTCTCTATCTTGGCAGCCACTCGGTTCATGGGATAGAGATAGAATCTAGCAGATTTTATCATCGCATTTTCAGGCAACGTAGTCATGTCAAAACTAATCAATGCATCGCAGATACCCTTGCTCTTGTTGATGCCCACAAAGAGAGAGTTTTCACCAAAGTGTGCACGGTTCTGCTCTTGGGTATACTGCCCGAGATAGCCCGTACCGCCCTTGGAGGCAAAAATGAGCTTGAAAAACTCATCATCCTCTAGCCCCGTACGCACCTTGACAATCGGTGCAAAAGGAGATTTGATGCCCGTGCTTTTGTTCACTGCACGAATCGTATAGTGATAGTTGGTAGCACTCTCCAAATCACTGTCTGTAAAGAGCGTATCTCCTACGATACCTACCCTAGTTCGCTCATTGCAGGCATCCTTGTCATGGGTACTACGATAGATCTCAAAAAAGATATCATCGCGCTTCTCATACTGCCACTGTAGGCTCACTGATGTCGCATCACACCCCGTGATAGTAAACACATCCACACGCACAGGGGCTTGTGCTGAGTAGTTGATCACTTCACCAAAGGCTCTCTTGAGTGCGGGGATGTTTTCATGGATACTCCCACTCATGCTCTTCATATAGTCAGGGATATTTTTGGTACCCACCTCTACGACTGTAGCGATAATGCCCTTGGAGTAGTAATACTCTCTCCCACTACCTGCGATGAGACTAGCGGGTGGTTTGCCTCGGTGTATGCCGTACTTTCTGCCAGTGACTTTTTGTATCTCATCATTCATATTGGCGCAGAGCACATTGATATCTGTACCATCTATCTCAGCCTCATGCTTGAAGTTATGTGCGGGGAAAAAGACATTGCCCTGAGAGTGATAGTCAAACGCAATCGTGATATTGGGATGGGCATCTACAAACGCTTTGATCGCACGGGTTTCTGCCTCAGAAAAAGGCTCCTCTCCACCATAGACATTGGAGCTGGTGTTGGCATTGCTGGAGAAGCCTATCGAAAAGTTACGATTGAGATCGACACCAATCGTGCCATCATGGTTGACCCGTCGGTTTTTTCGCCAAAAGGAGAAATGCTCTCTGGAGTACTCATACCCATCAGGGTTGAGACAAGGCACCATATAGATAGAGGATTGTTCCAAACTCCGCTCTAGCTCAGGATCAATCGACTGATTCTGAGCTACATACTCTATAAACTTGAGAGCCAGTTCATGCCCGATCCATTCTCTAGCATGGATACTACCAGTAAAAAGCATCGCTGGTTTTTCATCTGCTTGAGAGACATTATGTGAGAGCTTGGCTAGGACGATATCACGCCCTTCGTAGGTCGTTCCGATCTTCTCTATAGCAATCAGATCGGGGTGGTTTTTTTCCATCTCATGCAGAAAGTCTAAACTCTCTGCATAGGACATATATTGGTTTTTCATATAGTTATAATCTTTACTGTCTAAATTTTTTAGAGTTATACCCTCTTATAGCTTATTTTTTAATGACTCCCATGCATTGAGAACACGCTTCAGAAGCTTCTCTTGCATCCAGCCAAACTCTTTGACCATTTTTTCTGGTTTCTCTTCGAGACGGACTACCAGCTCTGCGGGGGTATATTTTTCCAATACCTTTGCGCTCTTTTTCTTGCCTATGCCTTTGACTGATTGAAGCATATCTGCGAGATCCGCTTGGGTCAATACTTTGGCAGACTCTGCATCCTCATCAGCACCGATAGGATGTGGGTTGCTCTGGGCATGGACTTTACGTACGGTTCTGCCATAGTTGTCTTGGAAATTCCATCGCTCACTAGGCCACTCCTCGGCTCCTCGTGCGTCTACAGGAAGCATAGGATAGAGTGTATCCATCTCGTGCAGATACATCTCGCCCTCCTCTGTCTCTTTGGTTTTTTTGTCGAGGAAATACGCACCGTCATGACTAGGTGTATAGCGACCAAATGTGATATAACGTAACGTACGCAACACAGAGCTATCCATTTTGCTCAGCTCCTCCCAGTTATAGAGTGGGATATTGGGCAGTGGAAATCTCCCGTCACTGAGCAACCACATCACATACTGCCCTATCCAGTCACGGATATAGGGGAAGGCGGCAAATGCTGTTGCACACTCTAGGATACGGTATTTGCCATCCTCTCCTACAGCTACGTCACATGCCCAATACTCTGCTTTGGCATCTTTGGATACTTTGACAGCTAGGTCTAGTAGCTCTTTGGGGATATCTTGGTAATCCATACTTCCTCCTTGAGAGGTATTGGTCAACCACTCTCCCTCAGGTGGACGTCTCCAAAAGGCACACACAGGCTTGTGACCGATCAACATCACGCGTACATCTGCCTCCATAGGTACAAAATCCTGGAAATAGGCAGGATGGTATTTTTTCTGAGCCAACAGGTTTCTCGCCTCCATGGCACCATCTACCTTGTGGACAAAATAGCCACCGTAGTTGGAAGGACCATAGCTCTTTTTGATGATTTTTGGAAACTTGGTTTTGCCTATAAATCTATCTGCCTTGGCTTTATCATAGTAGATATAGGTTTTAGGGATAGGGATATCATACTTCCATGCGAAACGTGTGACATTTTCTTTGGACTTGTTGCTAAACTGCGTATCCATAGAGGGGATGAATCGCACCTCTGGCAGTGCTCTAGCAATCTCACGAAAGGTCTCATAGGCTGTTGCTGGTATGTTACCAACGAGCACATCGATCTTTTTGCGTTTGACCTCTGCGATAAAACGCTCTTTGTCATTTTTCCAGTGGTAGGTGACTACCTCAATCTTGTCAGGCCATCCTCTAAAATTAGATTTGTCAAAGAATCTGAGCACATAGTCCAGATAGAGTAGCCCTAGTTTTGGGAGTTTGTTTTTTTTCTTTTTTGCCATTATTGTTCCTTGTTTTTCGTTTTTCTATCAATCATATCCACGATTAATTTTATCTTTTTCTTGTTAAAGTTTAGTCCCATTTTTTCTTGCTCGGGTGTAGCAAAAGCAGG
>CAZEIN010000282.1:0-1542 GCA_964512425.1 uncultured Sulfurovum sp. | reverse complement strand
AGAGTATAATGCCGACGCTAAACTAACAATGATGAAAAAAGAGCCAAAAGGGCATCTCAATCTAGAGAAGTCCAGACGTAAGCGTCGGATGACTTCCAACAGCGTTATTAGCAAAACGGGTCTGTAGCTCAGCTGGTTAGAGCACTCGGCTCATAACCGAGTGGTCCGGGGTTCGAGTCCCCGCGGACCCACCACCACACTATCCATTAAAGTCCAATCAATTCTCGTAAATACTTTAACCCAAAATACGCAATATTTGGCAATTCTATTGCATAATTTGGTTTTAACGTTCCCTGTTTGAATAAGTGCTAGCGCATCACTTCTGCTTCTTGATATGAGAGAGAGAAATCAAAGCAACCAACTCTATAAACAGTTTATGCCAAATCAAAATCCAATAATATGCCCCAAACGCTCTTTTAGATTGATTAACAAAAGCTTTCTCCACTACATCTTTGTTTCTATCTATCTCTAGTACTGACAAGGCATCCATGGTCTCATTACCGAGTAGTACAAAAAAGCCATTGGGGAAACTAGGATTTTTCATTGCATAATTCGGTTTAAACAATTCATCCAATACTAAAAAATATTAATATTTTATAGTATTGGATGAATTCTAAATACTTACTCTAGATACATTCCCACACATGCACATTTTATGGGTATTATATAGTAATAGCATGAACAAACGTTCATGCTATTACTATCCTCTCAGAATAGATGTGAACATTTGTTCATATCTATTCTGAGTTAAGGCTTGACAAATGAACAAATGTTCACTATAATACGCTCTATAGCCCTACTCTTGGTCATTAGACAAGGATACATTATGAAGAAAATGAGTACGAAAGAGAAGATACTAGCCAAATCCCTTACCCTATTTGGGAAATATGGGTTTGCAGAGACGAGTGTGCGAGATATCGCCAAAGCGGTAGGGTTACAGCCTGGAGCACTCTATAATCACTTTAAGGGCAAGGATGAGATACTCCATACCCTACTCGGTGATCTCATGGAGTCTGCGATCGTAACGATATTTGAAGATAAAGACCCCCAGGAGCTCTCTAGGCGTGGCAAGTCACTTTTATCGAATATTGCTACGACTTTCAAGCTTTTGAGCTTTGATGGCAAAAATGAGGCACTTTTCAAGCTCTTGATGCAGGAGATGTATAAGAATGAGAAGATTAGGGATCTCTATCTGGAGCATTTCTACCAACAGAACATCAAAATGCTCTCCTCGGCACTCTTTATGATGATGCAGGATGAGCGTATACGCTCTTCAGATCCTCTGGTTCTAGCCAATGAGTTTCTCGCACCGCTGTTTTTCTATCAATCACAGGTCATACTGCTCAAAATAGATGGCAAATCCACTTCATCCGCAGTCACACTGTTTGAGAAGCATGTAGATTTCTTTTGGGAGCATATCAAGATAGAAGCAGTACATCAAGAAACGCTATTCTAAAACTATATTTACAAATATTATACATCTCATATTTGTAAATATAGACAGAGGCCAGGCCTCATGGCTGTCCTCCCTCCAAATACCCA
>CAZEIN010000281.1:0-7996 GCA_964512425.1 uncultured Sulfurovum sp. | reverse complement strand
ATCTGCAAAATATATAGAATTTGAATGAGCCATGACTAGTACTGCATTCTATACATTTCACAGCTACTCACGATGATGCTCCCTGAAGTATACTATTGTATTTTGATTTGGTATTATTTTTCTCATTCCCAATGTTCTCATTGGGAATGCATATAGGGGTTTGTTTTTATGATTGCTTTTTGATTTTGTGCGGTTATGTGGGGCTTACTGTAGGCGTTCCATATCGGGAGATATGGAACGAGAGAAAGAACTCAATCTCAAAACTAAAAAAACTCTTTTAGTGCTTCCCTACAAAGTCCGATACATCACTCAGTGTGCCTAGATATTTGCCAGGAGGGGCTTTGACCGAGATGATCTCATCACTATCTATACGAACACCGACATATGCCGTATCATCTTCAGCACTATATTCATAAAAGACCTCATAGTCTACATTGTGATGCCTGAAACTCAAATGTTGTAAATCCAGCCCGAGATTGGACTTTCCACCACCACGATAATAGCCCGAGTATGTGAATTTTTCAAAGGAGCTTTTGTCTTTTTTGGCAGGGTATTCTAGTTCCACTTTGCCCTTTCTGCCATAGCGATAGACGAGATAGCTGTTGTTTTTGCCCAGAGTGATACCTAGTGTTTTGCTGTGCTTGGTCTTGAAGCCAAAGACGAGTCGCTCGTCTGGCTTGACATGGTAGACAGATTTTTGTGCATCTGTATACTCTGTGGCTGGGATGCCAATCGTAACAGAGAGCATGAGTAGCAAGATGGAGATGAGAGTATGCCTCTTGGTCATCATCGATCCTTTTTTAGTCTAGTATGGGTGAGCCACCGTTTTTTAAAGCTGTATCAATCTCTTTGATCCTTGCTTTTGCCTCTTTGCGTTTGTCACTTTTTGGGTATTTTTTTACAAATACTTCTAGCTCTCTTTTTTCCTCCCCGGTATCGGCATAGTTATACTGATCTTTGTCAACGATATAGATGAGCTCATAGGCCGCATTATCAGCCTGACTGGATTGGGGGTAGTGTTTGATTATCTGTTTGTAGTGGTAGCCATCATAGCTGACAAAGTCTCCGAAATTTGCTGATTTGACTATTTTTAGATGGCAGATATCTCTGTATTTTGTATCTTTTAGGTAAATCTTTGGCTCTATATCTATCATTTTTGCCATATCTCCCATAGTCATAAGCAGATCAGCTGCGTAGTGGTTTCCCTTGGTTCTCTGTTGTAAAAAAGCCACCTCTGCACAAAGCCCCTTGCTGACCTCTGACTGTTTATCTGCAAGACTTTGCGTGATGACACCTGTTGTCAATAATAGTATTGCGGCTAGTGGAAACAGTATGGTTTTTTTCATTTTCTACTCCTGCTGTTGTACTGATCAAGTTTGTCACAGACATCCTGATCTCCTCTGAGGCAACTTTGTCTCATCAGTGATACACTGTTGCTAAGTTTTTTGCATGCTGTTTTGTGGTTTAGTGTGCACGCTTTTTTTGCAAAAAGCAAGCCTTTGATGATCTCTTGCCTGACGCCATCTCCTGTGGTGAGGAGGACACTGGCCTGATAGCAGCCTCCAGAATTGTTCAGCTGGCATGATCTGATATAGGTATTGTATGCCTTTTGGGTATCTTTGGCAGTAGCAGTGCCAGTGAAGTGGCAGCTACCTAGATTGCGACATCCCTCACCGCCGCCTCCATTGCAGGCTTGTTTAAAAAGTTGAAATGCTTTGGGTTTATTGGGTCTCATGCCTGCACCACGTAGATAGTTGAGACCTAGATTGTTGCATCCTAACATATCCCCTGCTTGACAAGCTTTGGCAAATAGTTCTGTGGCTCTTTTGAAATTTTGCCTGACTGTGTGTCCTTGTAGATAATAGTTTCCCAGATTGATATCTGCCTTGGCATAGCCGTATCGAGAGGCGAGCCAATAGAGCTGTATCGCCTTTTTGCTGTCTTTTTTTACGCCATCGCCTCGTACGTACATGACCGCCTCTTCGTAGCATCCCTCGCCACTCTTGAGTTCACATGCATCTGCGTAGTTGCGATACTCCCAGAACTTGCTTTCGCCATCATCCCGTTTGGCAAACTCTCTGGCTAGTCTGATGCATCCTTTGGGTTCATTGTACATGCAGGCTGTCTCATAGTAGCGTTTCATTTGTATGAAATCATGCTTGTCTCTGTAGATATCACCTAGCTCCAAGCAGGCTTGTTTGTTGGTGATGCCGCATGTGCCTTTGAGGGTTTCTATCTCCGTAGAGTTTGCCTGTATCAATAGTAGCGAAAGCAACAATATGATTCTTTTCATCTTTTTCCTTTGTTGTATGATATCCCAAATAGCAGAGCGTAGGGCTCTCTCAATGCTTGGGGGTTTTGTTTTAGATAGCGTCTGTATCCCAGTAGTTTCTCTTGGAGTCCAAGACCTTTGTCTGAGAGAGGTTCAGTAGCAGCATAGACAAATATCCCCTCTAGAGCTGTCAGAGAGATAGCTACAAAAGGGTTGTTCCAAGAGGAGTATATCCTTGCGATAAAATAGTTGACAGGTATGAGTGCGAGCAGCCCCCAAAGTGTCCACAAAAATACACCCCAGATACCCTCAGAGGAGACTCTTTTTGTCAGCCACAAAAACAGAGCTCCAGAAAAGATAAATCCCCCACCCATCCAAACCACCAAAGAGATAACAAAGTCCAAAAAGTCCATACCAAGTCCCATCACAAATATAAAATAGGACAACAGCAGAGTAAGTGTAAAAAGTGAGACAAAGATAGAGAGGGACAGTGTTGATTTGACTCTATGGATGTCAACTTTGGTGAATCTCTCTTGGTGTGCCCATTTGGAGAGCATTTGCCAGAGTTCTGTTTTGTCACTACCGAGTTGGGGTGCGTACTCTGCTTTGCCGCCATCTCTACTGCTTCTGGTGACAGTTTTTGGAAACAGTAGTTTATTGAGATGGAACTTCTCCTGCGCATCAAGTGTGGATCTGCCCTTTTGGGTACGCTGGTAGGGTCTGTATGCCTTCTTTGTTGTGGCTGGTTCTATATAGCCCTCCTGAAGCAGATAAGCTGTCTGTGCCTCATAACACGCTGACTCTTCTTGGAGCAAAAAGCCCATCTGCAACAGAGTAAACCCATCTGGTGGGTGCTCTTGCATAGGGGATCTGTTTGAGGCAATTTTGTTGCCATATTTACGATAAAACCATAGCAGATAGGGCAGATAGAGAAGTGGTATGAACCACCAGATATTGTAGTATCTCACTAGCCACTCTATGGAGCTGTTCATCGTTTCCCTTTGACAATTTGATAGTGTTTACAGCTTGTACCAAATCCAAATCCAATCATATGCCCCACAGAACATCCTCGCAAGCATCTGCAAAATATATAGAATTTGGATTTGGCTATTTCTGATACAGTGACATATTATGACATAAAGATGTGTCAAAAGTATGTCAAGGAGTATTTAGTTTGGGTTTATATTTGGATATGCGGTTAAAACGGTAGGTGACTATGCTGTCATCAATCTCGATAATAGAAAAAAAGTTTTCGGTTTCGATGAGATAGATGCCGTCCTCTTGGGTTTGAAAATAGTCGATGGTGAGCTTTTTGCCTAGTTCCAGATACGCCTCTTCTCCTGTATAGGTATTGCGAGGGATGGACAGATGCTCAAAGGGATCGAGTGCTCTCTCCTCCGCATAATAAAATTTTCCTTCATGGATACGGTGGAGACTGGAGAGTGTGGCATCAATCTCAAGCTTGTCTGCGATGAGTGCTCCCAGGCTTCGGATGTAGGTGCCCTCGCTGACGGTTGCTTCAAAATGCACAAAAGGGTGGGTATAGTGGATGAGTGTGATGCTGTAGATGGTAGAGGTAATGGTTTTGAGTGCTACTTCTTCACCTGCGCGTGCGAGGTCATAGGCACGCTTGCCGTTGATTTTCTTGGCAGAGTATTTGGGTGGATAGTAGGTGAGCTCTCCTGTGAGGCTCTGCAAGGCATCTGCAATCCGCTTCGTTGCCAAAGGGGCAACCTCTTGGATGCGGTCTACTTTTTCGATATCAAGTGTGGGTGAGTTGGCACCTAGCCAGAGTGTGGCTCGGTAGCTTTTGGGGGTTTTGTCCAGATATTGAAAGAGCTTGGTATATTGACCCGTAGCCACGATGAGGCATCCTGTCGCAAAAGGATCAAGCGTGCCAGAGAAGCCTACTTTTTTGGTGTTATATTTGCGTTTGACATACCTCATGTAGCCGTTGGAGCTACGATAAATAGGTTTGTTGACGACAAAGAGGCGGTTCATTATACGGGTTGTACAAATGAGCTAAGAATCTCTTTTTTGTTGCCACCAAAATTGATCAGTAGCTTATACTCTCTGCCTGATTTGTTGGCGGCCTGTACCCGTCCGATACCGAATATTTTGTGCTTGACGAGGTCGCCTTTTTTATAGCCTGCGGATTTGGTGATTTTGAGTGCAGTATCATTGATGAGCCCTGCTTCGCCCAAAAATCTACTCTTGTCCAGCATCTTTCTGCGTCCTTTGTAGAATCTGCTGTCTACATAACAGAGCGTGAGGTCTGATTTGGCTCTGGTGATTGCCACATAGCCCAATCGTCGCTCCTCTTCCATATTGCAACCCTCACCCAATAGAGGAAAGAACTCCTCCTCCATACCAATCACATAGAGATGTTCAAATTCTAGTCCTTTGGCAGCGTGGATACTCATGATGGCGATGGTGTCTTCTAGTACTTCGTCTTGATCGCTCTGGAGTGAGATATTATTGAGGAACTCATCGAGAGAGATTTCGGGATTTTGAATGATTGCCTCACGGAAATACCCATAAAACTCATCGATATTGAGTATACGTTCATGCCCATCTACCATAGCGTAGTAGTGCTCTTTGAGTTTAATGGTCTCTTCAAACAGTGAGACAAAGTTGTAGAGTGAAGATTTGGCTTCTGATTGGAGCATATGTATATCATCGACGAGCTGCTTGAGGGAGCTAGCAGCTCGTTTTGTGGTGGTCTGTTCAAGCTCTTTGAGTGAGAGCGATTCGATGGCTTGATAGATAGAGAGGTGCTTGTCATAGGCGAGGTGATAGATTTTATCTATAGAGACCTTTCCGATGCCACGTTTGGGTTTGTTGACAATCCGCAAAAAGGAAAAATCATCATGAGGATTGGAAAGCACACGGAAGTAGGAGATGATATCTTTGACCTCTGCTCTCTCATAGAATCGCATACCACCAATGAGCTTAAATCCCAATCCCTCTTTGGTAAAGCCCTCTTCAAGCGATCTGGAGAGTGCATTGATGCGGTAGAGGACGGCGATCTCATCTTGGTGGACGCCCTTGGAGAGTAGTGCTTTGATCTCTTTGGCGATGGCTCTGGATTCGTGTCCTTCATCGAGAGAATGCAGGAGTTTGACTGCATCGCCTGCACCCTTGTAGGAGGAGAGTTTTTTGCCCAGCCGATGGCTATTGTGTTCGATGAGGGCGTTAGAGGCATCGAGTATAGGTTGTGTAGAGCGATAGTTGACCTCTAGTTTGACGATTTTGGTATCTTCAAAATTCTTATGAAAATCCAAAATATTACGGATATTGGCACCTCTCCATCCATAGATACTCTGGTCATCATCCCCAACGACACAGATATTGCCATGCTCGCTAGAGAGATGCTCTAGGAGTTTGAATTGTAGTTCATTGGTGTCTTGGTACTCATCAACCATGATATATTGGTAGTGGTTGCTGACCTCTTTGCGTAGCTCTGGGTTTTCATCGAGTATCTTAAAAGAGAGCATGAGGAGATCATCAAAATCCACTAGATTGTTTTCTGTGATATTCTCTTCATAGGCTTGATAGATTTTGGCGATTTTTTTATAGTCTGGGAGTTCTGCTTTCTCAATCACCTCTTTGGGGGTGAGTAGGGTATTTTTGTATTTGGAGATTTCGCTACCAATAAATGAGAGGTTGAGGTCAATTTTTATCTCTTTGGCAATACTGCGTAGTAGACGTTTTTTGTCGTCACTGTCAATAATGACAAAGGAGTTCTTGCGACCCAGTTTTTCAATATGGAACTTGAGGAAGAGGAGTCCAAATTTGTGAAAGGTACAGAGCAGTGGAGGGACAGTGTGATGATGACCTATCAGAGAAAGCGCACGTTCTCTCATCTCATTGGCAGCCTTGTTGGTAAAGGTTAGCGTGAGTGTATTGGCAGGGTCGATACCCACTTCACCGATGAGATAAGCGAGTCTGGCGGTGAGTGTTTTGGTCTTGCCACTCCCCGCTCCTGCGAGGATCAATAATGAACCATCTATATGTGTAACAGCCTCTGTCTGTGCCTCATTGAGTTCCTCTAACATGTCACATCCTCCATTTAGTATAATGATTATATCTATAAAACCATAAAAGATGGCTAGCGGCATTGTCAAATGAAGAGAGTAAATTTTTACTTATATTAGTATAAAATTTAAAGTAAATAAGTTGAACTTATGTTACTATCTGTTATAGTTTAATAAATGGAAAGAAGTAAAAATTTGGTGGACAAGGATAGTAGATGTTAAAAGATTTTGTAAAGATAGAGACATTCCTAACAGTAGTACGAGAGCGGAGCTTTTCAAAAGCGTCTGCAAGGTTAGGGATTTCACAGCCAGCAGTGACACAGCAGATCAAGTTTATCGAGAACTATCTAGACAATAAAATTATTGAACGAAAAAAGAATGGTATTCGCTTGACTGCTTCAGGTGAAGAGCTTTATAAGGTTGTAGTTAGACTAGAGAAGTGTATCCACAGCGCCGAAGGAGATATGCTCAATATCATTGATAAAAAGATTACCTTTAGACTCGGTGCATCTTTTACCATTGGCAGTTATGTCGTACCTGGAGATTGCCTCAACACGATGAGTGCAGCGATTCACAATGATATCAAACTACACGTAGGGTTGAGTAGTGATATTGTTGACAAACTGAGAAATAAAAACTTGGATTTGGGGCTTGTGGAGTCACAGATTATTGATGAGAATCTGATTTCGCGTGAGTGGAAAGAGGATGAGTTGGTGGTATTTAGTAACGTACCGATACCAAAAATCCTCAGACCAGAAGATCTCTACCGTTTCAAATGGGTTTGTCGTGAAGAGGGGAGCCATACCCGCCAAATCATGGCAGATGTCTTTAATGAGATTGGTGTGCAGTGTAGCTCATTTGATATGATTTCAGAAGTGAGTGATACGACTGCAGCCTTACAGACGGTCAAGCGTAGCACCAAGGATCCTGAAAATCCCGTAGTCTCTGTGGTCTCAAAATATGCCATCGCAGATAAAGTCCAAGAGGGTACACTCTTTGAAGCCAGACTCCAAGGATATAAAATGCTCAGACATTTCTATATCATGTATCATAAAGACAACAAGCATAATGCCTATGTCAATAACACTGTAGACCATATTCTCTCAGGACACTGCTAGGATGTATGGGCGGGTCGATATGGAATTGACCCCTACTCGGCATTTACAGTAGACTCCCCTTTATCTCTCCATCCGTATTCTATACCACCTTTGAGCTCATAAACATGTGTATACCCTAGTTTATCTACTAACCAATTGCCTACGGCTTTGGTGCGATTGGCATGGGCACAATAGATGATAAGTGGACGACTCTTGTCTTTGGTGATTTTTGCTAGATTGCTCATCCACTCTTGGGCATGATCTTTGCCTTGCGCATCAAAGAACATCATTTGATGGGCTCCTTTGATGATGCCTGTCTGTTTCCACTCTTGTGGGGTTCGGATATCTATCACTGGTACACCCTTTGCTTGAAGGGTTTTTAGCTGTTTGACATTGACAGAACCAAGAGTTGCGGCCAGAGAAAGTGATGTGAGTAGTGCTATGAGTAGTGGGAGTTTCATGTTTTTCCTTCGTAAATATAATCAGTATCATAGGATAATAGGGTAAACGTAGATCCTTTTATGAGCCATAATATCAGTTAAAGTGAGTGATATATAGTATAATCATAAATTGCACATATTATATAAATA
>CAZEIN010000280.1:0-9372 GCA_964512425.1 uncultured Sulfurovum sp. | reverse complement strand
AGCCTCCAGTGCTCTACATCCTGACACAAAAAGTGCTACTGCAAATACCACACACCTCAATAAATACTTCACCATTTCTCCTTTGGTTTTGAGATAAAATGTAACTATCTTACCATAACCTTTCAAAATAGTTCTAACTTTAAAACAAAATTACTGAACCAAACGATAAAGTGTTTCTATTTCCTCCGCCCAGATACTCTCATCAATCGTCTCTAGCACCATGGGGATATCTTCCATGCGTGGATCATTCATGATGCATCTAAAGGCCTCCCAACCTATCTGACCCTTGCCCAGAGAGTGATGTCTGTCTACTCTGGAGCCTAGCTCTGGCTTGGAATCATTGAGGTGCATTCCTGCGAGATACTCTGCCCCTACAATCGCATCGAACTGACGCATCGTCTCTTCGTATGCCTCTGCGGTGCGTAAATCATAGCCAGCGGTAAAAGTATGACAGGTATCTAGGCAGACTCCCATACGGCTCTTCTCCTCTGTTTTGGAAATGATATGTGCTAGATGCTCAAATCTATATCCCAGATTGCTGCCTTGGCCTGCTGTATTTTCTATGACCAGTTGCACACCCGAATCTCTGGTCGCCTCGATAATAATATTCATCGACTCTGCTACTACATCCAGACATGCAGACTCTGCTGCTTCTATTTTTTGGGCATAGTCAGGATCTCTTTTACTCACCTTGACTAGGTGACTGCCTGGGTGAAAATTGAGTCTCTCTAGCCCCAGTAGCCTACACCGCTCTACCTCATCGATAAATGCCTCTCTGGATTTTTGTAGCTTGTCGGATTCTGGATGTCCTAGGTTGATCAGGTAGCTATCATGTGGCAATACATGTTTGGGCAAAATACCACTCTCCTCTAGGTTACGATGAAACGCATCGATGATTTGGGTCTCTAGTGGCTTGGCACGCCACTGTCTCTGGTTTTTGACAAAGAGGGCAAACGCTTTTGCCCCTATCTTCATTGCATTGTGTGGCGCATTGTTTACACCTCCACTGGCACTGACATGTGCCCCAACAAATTTGCTCATTCGTTATCCTTGACCTTGATTAAAATGTTGGAGATTGTATCACGAAAAACGATACTTTTCTTCAAAACAGTATAGTGAATAGCATATGCCCCTGATTTAACTATTGTTTGCTCAAATCCTCCAGTGATAGGCTTTAGATTTGTACCTGCAAAAATCTTCTCACCCCTAAAAATATGTTCTAGTATGCTTTCAGGATAGGACAAAGAGAGATAGCGTTTGTTGAACTCTGCTTTGCTCATGCAGGAGAACAGTCCACTACCATTACACACTTTACTGCCTGTAATCTCTAACTTCATGACAGCTACACCACTAGCATAAATCTCTATCTTGGTGATACCTGCACTCTTTTGTACAAATCCTTGGTCGGCATATCTCAGCACAGGTGTTTTCATAACAATAAACATACTCTTTTGCACCTCTGGTACGGTAGGTTGTGTACCCATGCATCCTATCAGAAATAGACTGCCTATCATGCTTGGCAGAATTTTTTGAAATCTTTTCATTTTTACTCTTTTTTAATATTTATTTAAGGGATGGATATGTATAATTGCACCCACCAATTATTAGTGGCCCCATCGTCTAGCGGTTAGGATCCATGGTTTTCATCCATGTTACCGGAGTTCGAGTCTCCGTGGGGTCACCACTTTCAATTACTTTTAAATCAATTACCCAAATCCCGAAATAGTATTTTACACTTTATTTCTTACTCTATGCTATAATACAACAAAATAATAGATAAAGTATCAAAATGACCCCATTAACTACTGCAAAAGAGGTGTTTGCTACAGAAGCAATCGCTATCCAAAAACTCTCAGAACAGCTTACGCGTGATTTTACAGATGCTATCTCTGCGATACAATCCTCTACAGGAAAACTCATCATCTCAGGCATGGGCAAATCTGGTCTCATCGGACAAAAAATTGCAGCCACCTTTGCTAGTACGGGAACCCCTAGTTTTTTTATGCACCCAGGAGAAGCCTATCATGGTGATCTCGGCATGATAGAGCCTGATGATATTGTCCTGCTCATCTCCTACTCAGGTGAAACCGATGAGATACTCAGACTCATGCCCTTTCTCAAAGCTCAGCACAATACCATTATCTCCATGAGTGGCAATCCACATTCAACACTTGCAGAGAATAGTAATTTTCATTTGAATATCTCTGTAGAGCAAGAGGCATGCCCACTACATCTGGCTCCTACGAGCTCTACTACTGCCACACTTGTCATGGGGGATGCCATGGCTGTAGCACTTATGCAGGTCAAAGATTTTCAAGAAGCACATTTTGCCAAGTTTCACCCTGGTGGCACACTCGGTAGGAGGCTCCTCACTACAGCCAAAGATGTCATGAAAAAAGAGCATCTACCACATTGTAGTCCCAAGGCAACCATCAAGGAAATCATTACTGCGATTGGTACAGGAAAATTAGGACTGGTTGTTATCCTAGACAACAAGCAAATCAAAGGTATCATCACAGATGGAGATATCCGTCGAGCCATGGATAACCATGAGGATGCTTTTTTTAGCCTTCACGCAACAGACCTTTTGAGCATACATCCCAAAACCATTCATCCTGATACAAAACTCACAGACGTCAGCACCATCATGACAGAGAATAAAATCAATAGCCTGCTCGTCACTGATATCGAGGGGCAGCTCATCGGTATCATACAGATGTATGATTTAGGCATCTAATATGCAAACAATTGTTGTCATCCCAGCACGACTCGCATCCACGAGACTCCCTCGTAAGCTACTCCTGCCTCTAGGAGAAAAAAGCATACTACAGCGGGTCTATGAGCAGTGTTTATGTGCTGACGGGATAGATGCTGTCTATATCGCTACTGACTCTCCTGAGATTGCCACTGCTTGTCAACACTTCACGACACAGGTCATCATGACTGACCAGAGGCATACTTCTGGTACCGATCGCATCGCACAGGCGATAGAGAGTCTCGATTGCCATATCGTTGTCAATGTCCAAGGCGATGAGCCTTTTATCTCGCCTGCCCTCATCACAGAAGTTGCACAGACTCTAGAGTGCTCGGGTGCCCCTATGAGTAGTGCCATGCAACGTATTGCCTCTCAACAAGACCTGCATGATCCCAATGTTGTCAAAGTAGTTGTCAACCATCATAGAGAGGCACTCTATTTTTCCCGTGCGCCCATTCCCCTACGTAGAGATGATAACCAAGAGATACCATCTGCTCTGCTCCCTGCAACACCGCCCTACTATAAGCATATCGGTATCTATGGGTATACGAAGTCCTTTTTGCAGACCTATACACAAATGCCACCAAGCATACTAGAACAAGCCGAAAAGCTAGAGCAGCTCCGTGTACTGGAGAATGGCTATACGATACAGATGATTGAGACCACAGAGGATGCCTTGGGTATCGATACCCCTGAGGATTATGAAAAAGCACTAGCACTATTACACAAGGAGCACCCTAATGACAACGATTGACACCCTTTACAAAACACTGCAAGAGGAGAAATTTATCCTCTCTGGCCCCTGCGTTATCGAGAATGAAAAGATGGTTATGGAGATTGCTGAATCTGTCAAGCGGATGACAGAGAAACTCTCCTTTCCTTATATTTTCAAAGCCTCTTTTGACAAGGCCAATCGAACCTCTCTCTCTAGCTATCGTGGCCCTGGACTCGAAGAGGGATTGCGTATTTTACAAAAGGTCAAAGAAACATTTGATCTGCCTATCACTACTGATATTCATGAGTCTTCTCAAGCTTCTGCCATCGCTGAAGTGGCAGATATCATTCAGATTCCTGCCTTTCTCTGTCGCCAAACCGATCTACTCATCGCTACTGCAAAAACAGGTCAAATTGTTAATATCAAAAAAGCACAATTTCTTGATGGTAGAGACATGATCCACCCAGCTACCAAGGTCAAAGAGAGTGGCAATGACAAAATCATGTTGACAGAACGTGGTAGTATGTTTGGACTAGGCAATTTGGTTGTCGATTTTAGACAACTCATTGACATGAAGACGTTTGGCTATCCCGTAGTCATGGATGTTACCCACTCAACACAAAAACCCTCGGCACTAGGGGGTACTAGCGGAGGAGATCGCAAGTATGCACCCCACATGGCAAAGCTAGCCAATGCTATTGGTGTAAACGGCTTCTTTTTTGAGGTACACCCTGATCCAGAACAGGCGCTCAGCGATGGGCCCAACATGATCTATCTAAGCGATTTTGAATCAGTGCTTCAAGGTATTCGTTAAACCCAAATTATCTCTCTCAATCTTTGGGTCTGTCAATCATGTATCCTACAGAGCGGACATTGATGATGATATCCTCTCTGAGTGCTTTTTTGAGACGGTTGACCTCTGCACGGATAGTGGCATCATCCACATAGGTATCACCCCATACATACTCTCTAAACATATCATAACTTACCACACGACTGCGGTTAGAGACCAATAGACGAATAATCTGTTGTCTCCTGCTAGAGAGAATCTGTACCTCATCACGAAAACGTAATATCCCCTCTTCCATATGGTAGCTATAGTTTTCAGAGAGCCTAAAATGCTCCGTAGGTGTATGCCTACCTTGGAGAATTTTATCTATCTTGATTACCAACTCTTTGAGGTGAAAGGGTTTTTTGAGATAATCATAGCATCCCAAATCATAGGCACGAGAGATATCCTCGATATCCACCAAAGCACTGATAAAAATCGTAGGTGTCTGAATCTTTAGTTCGTGGAGTCTCTCTAGTAGTGTCAACCCATCTACCCCAGGTACATTGATATCCAACACCAACAGATCATATTTGGTTTTCTGTAGCATCTCATAGGCCCGGTCACCTCTAGCAAATAGCTCTACCATATGCCCTGCAACAGTCAGATACTTCTCTATGGCATCTCCCAGAAGTGCATCATCCTCTAGTAGTAAAATCTTCATATCTTCTCCCCGCTAAAGTAGTAGCAAAATTGTGTCATTGTATCCGAAGAGCTTACAGTAACCCTCACGCTCTCTTCATCACAAATACGCTTGACCAGATTCAGCCCCAGCCCCAATCCATCATCAAGTAGATTTTCTCGATAGTATGCCTTGAAGATACTATCAGTATCTTGAATAGGTGTTGATTGGCTCATAAAACAAACCGACAAGCCCTCTTTGTGTGTATCTATCTGCACTGTCACATCGGCACTGTTGTGAGTATATTTAATAGCGTTGGAGATATTGTTATCAATAATTCTTTGTAGTTTGGCTTCATTAAAGTAGAGTATCGGATTTGACAGTTGGCACTCGATATTCAAAGTGATATCAGATTTTTTCGCAACAATATCAAAAAATGCCAGTCTGCTTCGCACAAAATCTATCATCTCTATCTGTTTCTTAGGATAGCTTAGCTGTTCATTTTTGATCAGATAGCTTAAATCTTCATAGAGATTGTAGATACTCTTGGTTGCGATTTCGATATTAGCCATATTGGGATGCTTGCCATAATAGAGTTCAAAGAGCTCGATATTGGCCATGATCACTGAGAGAGGCGTATTGGTTTCGTGGATTGTATGACGCAAAAAGCTCTTTTGTGTCTCAAGCAAATGCTGAGAGTAGCGTTTCTGCTCTTCCAGCTCTCTCGCTTGTTTTTCATAGTCCTCAGTTGATCGATCAATCAAATGAGTCAGTGCCTCAATCGTCGTACTATAGCCACTGTTATCACCAAAAGGTTTTTTTCGTTCCTCTTGCTTCTGGGTGTATTTGGCATCTGTTGATTCCGAGAGTGCTACTACGGTAAAGGTTTGGTTGAGCAGTTCATTATGCTCTCCGTGATGATAAAACTCACCATAAGTAAAAAACCCTACTGTGGTAGAGGTCTGTGCAAAAGGCTTGATCTCTACCTGTATAAAATCAGGCATATAGCGTCGTCTCGCCATACAAGAGTAGACAAAAAAGCTCTCTATAGGGTACTGATAGGTGTCAGCAAAGGACTTAAAAGACTCTTTCATGATCATTTTAGCATTACCAAAACCTAGCCTTACCTTATCACCAGAATGTAGGTTCCCTGCAAAAGAGAGTGAGTTATCTTCATGTCTGGCGATAACTGCTCGCGCAACATCAATACCATTTTTTTCCACGATCAAGGGAAACTCTATACCTGTAGCTGGAAGTGCCTCAGAAACCTGCTCTCCGAGGTATTTGGCATAAAAAGCTACAGGACTCATGCCATCAATACTATAGACACGGTTATTCTCTGCATAATCAATGGTATGCTCTACGCCAATAGGTGACCAGTTAAAGCTAAAATCATTATAAACATGCAACTGTTTGGAGTTGAGTGCCACACCTACTGCTCCTTGCTCTACAATCTCTCTGCCGTGTGAGACATAGGTTTGGACAAACTGCCCATTATCCCCAGCCATACCACCAGCGATAATAACATGTGGTGCGATTGACTCTATGCCTTTGAGAAAGGCTTCTCCGTTGGTTGTGGTGCCATCACTAAAAAGTATCAAGAGCTTTGTATTCTCTTCTACCAGTGACCTTGCTAGAAAAACACCATTCATAAAAGAATCTTCTCCCTGGACCGCCATGCTGCTTAATCTGGTTTTGGCAAATATTGAAATAGCAATTACTGTCTGCTCTACAGTGATACAATCCTGCTCAATTTCACCATCTGTCGTCGTTCCCATCACATGTGCATGCGGAAGATGCTGGCTTATATACTGGGTGATATCTTTTAAAAAAGTGCTCTCATGCCCGCAGAATATCTGCACAAGCACTTGCGTCTGTGCTTCAAATAACGATAAGTCTATTGCCTCCAAGGCAGTATAATCTGTGATGGTAAATGTAGTTGTTTTCATAGGTAAAGACAGTATATCGGATTTAGTTTAGAATGAAGAAAAAAGAGGGTAAAATTCACACACATCAAGGCGTATGCCTTGGGTGCTATGATGGTAATCAGAACTTAGACTAGTTCAATGATCGCCATAGGGGTTGCATCACCTCTACGAATACGTGTTTTGATGATACGTGTATACCCACCATTTCTGTCTGCGTACTCAGGTGCAATTTCGTTTACAAGCTTATTGGTAGATGCCTTACATTGGAGCATCGCAAAGATAGCTCTGTGTGCATTGAAATCACCAGAAGATGCTTTGGTAATCAGCTTTTCATAATATCTTTTGAGCTCTTTGGCCTTTGCTAATGTTGTTTCTATCTTGCCATGCTCTGTCATCGAAATAGCAAGGTTTTTGAGCAGTGCTGCTCTGTGTGCTGATGTTCTATTCAGCTTACGATATCCATGTTTATGTCTCATGGTGTTCCTTTATGCTTTTAGTTGTTCTAATTTTTTAACAAGATTCACTCTAACAGTATCATCTAGCTCAGAATCTTTCCCAAAGCCATGCTCTGTCAAGCACTCTTGTATCTCATCTAGTGACTTCTTGCCCAGGTTTTTGATATTTTTGAGTTCATTTGCACTCATAAGTACCAATTCGCCCAAGAATTTGATCCCTGCACGGTCCAGTGAATTGAAGCTTCTCGCACTGAGTCCCAATGCATCAACGCTCACCAGGTATGGTTTGAGCTCATTGCTATTGGATGCTTTTCTCACTGGTGCGCTGTCTAGATCAATATCCAATACGCCATTGAACACTGAGAGTTGTTTACTCATCGTCTCTAGTGCATTGGTAAACGCCTCTACTGGTGTAATCTGACCATCCGTCTCGATATCAAAAATAATTTTTTCATAGTTAGGATTGTCCTCTACAAGAACATTTTCGATTTTATAGTTTGCTTTTCTTACTGGTGTAAAAAAAGCATCCAAAGCAATCGCTGCACTATCTACATCATCTCTGAGGTTCTCACTAGGTACATATCCGATACCTTTAGCAATCTCTACGGTAAAATTAAGCTCAGCATCCTCATTGAGAGTAGCAAGCAAAATATCCCCATTGATCACTTCAATCTGATCATTGTTCAAATCTGATGCAATGATCTCTCTAGGGCCCTGGCAACTATAGTTTACAGTAACCCGATCAACCTCATCTTTGATTTTAAATCGAATACTTTTGAGATTGATGATAAAAACAGCCACATCTTCATGCATGCCTCTGACCGAATCAAACTCATGTGCAGCTCCCTCAATCTTGAGAGAGATAGGGGCATACCCTATCGAACTACCTAGTACTAATCTTCTGAGTGGATGTGCCAATGTCACCGCATAGCCATCCTCAAAAGGATAGGCAATGACTTCAGCCCTAGTCTCACTAATCTCGTTAACCTCTACCTCGCTAGGCAAAAACGGCGCGACTTTAATTTTCTTCATGTGCTAGCCCTTTGCTTTATAAATTATTTAGAGTAAAGTTCGACAATCAAACGCTCTTCAACTGGGATCGATACCTCTTCTCTCTCTGGGATACGGGTAAATAGACCAAAGAGTTTCTCTTTCTCTACATCTACCCACTCAACCATACCAGTTTGGTTGGTTAACTCCATGGCTCTTACGATCTGCACATTATTTTTGCTCTTCTCGCGTACCTCTACCTTGTCTCCCGCTTTGACACGGTATGAAGGGATATCTACTCTCTTGCCGTTGACAAGAAGATGTCCGTGGTTGACAAGCTGTCTAGCAAATGCTCTTGTACTTGCAAAGCCCATTCTATACACAACATTATCAAGTCTCTGCTCAAGAAGCTGAATCAATACAGAACCTGTATTTCCTTCTCTTCTATTGGCCTCTTTGTACAATGCTCTAAATTGTTTTTCACCTACACCATACATGAATCTAGCTTTTTGCTTCTCTTGAAGCTGCTGACCATACTCGCTTAGTTTTGTTCTTCTCTGTCCGTGTTGACCAGGTGCATAAGGACGCTTTTCAAGCGCACTCTTACCAGCCAGTCTTCTCTCGCCTTTGAGACCAAGGTCTACGCCCAAACGTCTCTCAAGTTTCTCTACGGGGCCTGTATATCTTGCCATATCATTTACCTTTTATACTCTGTATATTATACTATAAAAGCATTGCCACGCAATGCATGCCGCAATTACTAATTACTCATTACTAATTACTAATTTACTTACACTCTTCTCTTTTTTGGAGGTCTGCATCCATTGTGTGGAAGTGGTGTAATATCTTTGAGTGAATAGACTCGGATTCCCTCAATAGCGCCAATCGCCTTGACTGCTGTATCTCTACCAGATCCAGGGCCTTGCACTTTGATGCCCACTTCTTTGATACCATGCTCCATTGCTTTTTTCATCGCGTCTTCTACAGCCTCTTGTGCTGCAAACGGAGTAGATTTTTTACTTCCTTTGAAGCCTAGTGCACCCGCACTACTCCATGCAAGGACATTGCCCATCTCATC
>CAZEIN010000279.1:0-5429 GCA_964512425.1 uncultured Sulfurovum sp. | reverse complement strand
CATAATTTGGGTTTAAATAAATCCGTGTATAATCTCTCCAAATAATATATAAGATTTACAGGAGATAATCAATGGCAATCGAAACCATTACAACTACAGAAGATTTTAAAGCATTGGTCGAAGCGACCAAAAACACAGAAGGTTATAGAGAGCCGATTGCGTTTGGTATTGCTAGGGTAGACAGAGGACAGCAAAATGTAGAGTCTGTGCTACAGGCAAACTATGCACTCATTAACTGGAAAGAGAACTTTGGTTCTGCTGCGATTTTTATCAAGGCACTCAGTGAAGCGGGTACAGAGGTAGATTTTTCCAGTGATGAGTTTGTGACTACACTCAATGATAGATTTGTAGAGAATGCCATGGCAGCGTTTGCTCCCTATTTGGCAGAGGCTACAGGCGAGGCACACCGCAATGTACAGGTGATCAAAGCCCTCTCAGCAGTCGAGGATATCGCCAAAGATTTTAGAATCTGCTTCCTCTTTGCAGATGCAGCACCCAAGAGTGTCGAAGCGGTCTATCTCAAACTCTACGCACTCTCTCAGGGCAAAGTACCTCTCAGAGGGATCGTGCTCGATGGTGCCTTTGGCGTGTTACCCAATGTCGCGTGGGTAGGCAACAAGCCGTATGAGCTAGACTACCTACGTGCCAATGAGATTGAGATGAAAATCAACGGTACCTATCCAACGATTGATTCTGTGGACAAATTCCCACGCTATCTCCAGCATATCATCCCAGCAGACAACACCCGTATCCTAGAGAGCTCCAAGGTGCGTATGGGTGCGCAACTAGCCCCTGGGACGACCGTCATGCCAGGTGCCAGCTATATCAACTTCAACGCAGGTACGCTAGGGCCTGTGATGGTAGAGGGTAGAATCTCCTCTTCGGCGATTGTGGGTGCTGGATCAGATGTGGGTGGAGGAGCCAGTATCCTCGGAGTTCTCAGCGGTACCGATGGCAATCCTATCAGCATCGGTGAAAATACTTTGTTGGGTGCCAACTCAGTGACTGGTCTGCCGCTCGGTGATGCCTGTATCGTGGATGCAGGTATCACGGTACTAGCAGGCACCAAGATCAAGATTGCTCCAGAGGAGTTGGAGAAGATCAAAACAGCCAATCCAGAAGCAACCCTCGCAGAGAAGCGTACCTTCAAGGGAGTAGAGCTTCAGGGGCTTGATGGCATCCATTATCGACAGAACTCACTCACTGGTGAGATTATTGCCCGTAGAAGCACCAGAGAAGTAGTGCTCAATACGGAACTGCATTGAGAATTAGAAATTTAGGAATTAGAAATTGATGATTGATGATATTTTGTATCGTGTGACACTGTTGGGGATTCTCAAGAAAAAACCCGAAGAGAGTTTGGAAGATGTGATGGAGATACTGATTGATACAGGGATGTATGAGAAGCCAGAGGCGACAAAAGTATTTGATGCGCTTCGTGCCTCAGGGCATATCGTAGGTGAGGGACTCTCGTTTATCGGTGTGGACGCTGCTCAAAAAGCAGAACGAGAATTTAAACAATAACATCATCTCAAATTATGCAAAGGAAACCCATGCGTGTAGATAAATGGCTAAGCTCTGTCAATGTGGTCAAGCGACGTACGATTGCTACGGATATGCTCAAATCAGGTGTGGTCTTTGTCAATGGAATGAAAGCCAAAGCATCCAAAGATCTCAAGATCGGAGACAGGGTCACGATCGAGTATCTCAAGGGCGCAAAGCACTACGAGGTGCTACAGATTCCTACGACCAAGTCCATACCTAAGAGCAAAAAAGACGAATATGTCAAAGAATTATAGGAGAAACCCATGCCAAACTATAGCCCCAAAGAGAGATTTGAAAAACTGTTCAACAACGAAATGGAGTGGGAAGAGGCGAGAAGCTTCCTCATAGAACTCTATGAGAAGGGTGAAACACCTGGTGAGATTGCTACAGCAGCCTCTATTATGCGATCACACTCTATCAAGCTCCCTATCTCCAAAGAACTGCAAGACAAAGCCATTGATGTCGTGGGTACAGGCGGAGATAAAAGTGGGAGCTTCAATATCTCCACGACAGTCTCATTGCTCTTGGCATCATTGGGTTCTGTGGTCGCCAAGCATGGTAGTCGCAGTATCACTAGCAAATCAGGTGCTGCTGATGTACTGGACGTGCTAGGGATTAACCTCAATCTCACTCCAGAGCAGCAGATAAAAATGCTAGAAGAGACAGGGTGGTGCTTTATCTTTGCCATGAATCATCATCCTGTGATGAAGCACCTCATGCCGATACGAAAATCTATAGAGTATCGTACGATTTTTAATATCCTGGGGCCTCTTACCAACCCTGCAGGAGCCAAAAAATATCTGCTAGGTGTCTTCTCTCCAGAATATATCCTGCGTATCGCTGAAGCACTCAAAGCGTTGGATGTGACACGTGCCTATGTCGTTAGCAGTGATGATGGGATGGATGAGATCTCTCTGGCAACGACTACGCAGTTTGCCTATGTGCAGAGTGCTGTGATCTCCGAGGGTGTGATTGATCCGCAAGAGTGGGGATTCACGCTCGCCCCCAAAGAGGCGATCCTGGGAGGTGATGCAATCGACAATGCCAACATCACCAGAGCCATATTCAACAATGAATCAACCGATGCACAGAGAGATGTGATCATCCTCAATGCTGGTTTTGCTCTCTATGCCGACGGCAGAGCCAGAGACATGCAAGAGGCCTTTGAGATTGTCAGAGCAGGGCTGGAGAGCGGCATGGCAAAGGTGCATTTGGATAAGATTGTTGAGGTCTCTGGGAAATTGGCGTAATATGTAGGTCGGGGTGTGCCGTGACGCAGGAAGAAATGCCCTTGGGGTGCCTCTCCCTGACGATGCCATGCCAGATATATCATGTATGGGAATAAAATGACAAAAGAAATCACAGCATCACTACAAGAGCTAGACAAAGTTGCTACCTATCTAGAAGAGACCATTCCTCCCAATGCCATCCTGTTCCTCCGTGGTGATCTCGCAGCGGGCAAAACGACCCTCACCCAAGCCATCGCCAAAGCCAGAGGAGTGGAGGGGGAGGTGACATCGCCTACTTTTTCACTCCAGCACTGTTATGGAGAGGGGATCTATCACTATGATCTCTACCGCTTGAGCCATGAGGAGTTTATGGCTCTAGGGTTATTTGAGGAGTTTGAGAGAGAGGGGTGGCATCTGGTAGAGTGGGGGAGTGATACGCTTTGGGATTTCCTCATGGCTGCTGGATACCCCCTCGCTATGGTGGAGATAGAGCCCCTAGGGCACAATAGAAAATATACCATAAAGAGCGCACATGCATAAACTCATCGCAAGCAACATCTCCAAGAAGATTAAAAAAGCTACGATTGTCAAGGATATCTCCTTGGAGATTAGCAGTGGTGAAGTGGTGGGTCTATTGGGACCAAATGGCGCGGGAAAAACCACTACATTTTATATGATTTGTGGATTGACTGCTGTCAGTAGCGGTAGTGTAGCACTGGATGGGCGGGAGATCACGGCACTGCCATTGAGTGCCAGAGCGAGACTGGGCATTGGTTATCTCCCCCAGGAGTCCAGTATCTTCAAAGATCTCAGTGTAGAGGACAATCTCCTCATCGCAGCAGAAGCAGCAGGACTAGACAAAGCCAGACAGCAGATGCGTATCGAGAGACTACTGGAGCTATTCAATATCGAGCCGATTCGTCGCAGGAGTGGGTTGCAGCTCAGTGGTGGTGAGAGACGCAGGGTAGAGATCGCCAGAGCGCTGGTGGGCAAGCCCAAGTTTCTGCTACTGGATGAGCCTTTTGCTGGGGTAGATCCTATCGCTGTACTCGATATCCAAGAGATTATCAAACAACTCGTAGAGCTAGGTATCGGAGTCCTCATCACTGACCATAATGTACGAGAGACACTGGGCATCTGCGACAGAGCCTATGTGATGCGAGAGGGCGAGATGCTCGCCTCAGGCAGTAGCGAAGAGATCACTACCAATGAGGATGTACGCAAGCACTATCTGGGTGAGCATTTTAGTTATTACGGCAATATTAGCGAATAGTATTACGTAGTCTCCAGTTTGGTTTGACCGTTTTGATATTGTTCTCGTTGGCAATAATATCAGAGACAATCTCCATATCACTACGAGAAGAGTGATTCTCAAAAATATAATAACCTATGGTCATCTTTGTTTTGAATTTTAGGCTATATTTTGTTTCAAATTCTGAGATGGTTATGTGTGTGGGGTTTTTGAATGCGAGTATTATTCCCTCTTTGCTAGTGTCTTGTTGTTTGTTGATAGTGTGCCGTTGAGAGAAAGATAGATGACGCCTGACACCCTTTTCCAAGATAGTCAATGTATCTGTTTTGGCAAGAGCCAAACCAGAATATGCTAGTGAGAGTAGCATATAAATCATAGTATGCTGTTTCATGTCAGTCTCCTCTATAAAAAGTGATAGGGATATTATAGTGTTATTTTGAGGAAAGTTTCAAGTCATATCGAAAATTAGATATGACTTGACTTTGGAAGTGTGCTATCTTGTTATCTCCGGATAGTTTCTAAAGCACCATGTGAGACGCTTATCTTTTCTCCAGAAGGTAGTTTTTGAATAGTTGTTTTTTTCTTTTTGAGTTGACCTTCACCGATATAGACAGGTACCGAAAAAGCCCTCATGCGTCCGTTTAGTTTAACAATCAGTTTTACATAATAGAGCCCATCTTGTTCTGCTGAAACATCTAGATCTATAGGGTATGTTTTGGTGTCTTTTTTCATAGCCAAGGACTGATTTTTAGAGATGTTTGTGAGGTCATTGAGGTTTTTGCTCATTTTGAGTTTGACTTGCATGGTACCTGTAGTGATATGGCTAGAGAGTGCTATGTGTACATGGCTAGTCTCACCTGCCTCAACACGCTCAGAGGAATACGTGATCTCCACAGGAGCACCAGGCTTGGCATATTTTCCTATGCTGGTACCTTTGGTGATCTCTGGTGTTTTTGCCTTGGCGGTCATTGCGATACTAGCAGTTGCGACCAGCGATGTCATGATAAGTAATTTGGTTAGTCGTTTCATTGTATGTCCTTATTTTATTGTACCGTGACATCAAAGGTCGCGGTGTTTACGTTGTTGTATTCTGAGATATCCAGGAGGTAGTTACCCGCCTTCAAATAGATAGATTTTTCTTCTTTGTCTGCAACAGTGCCATTACCTTGGTCTACATAAGAAAAAGTATCTGTTTTATAGAGCACAAAGTCTGGGTTGGTATCGTTGGAGAGGGGAGATTTCTCTACGGTGATAGTATAGGATCCTGGAGTGGTGATAGAGAATTTAACATATTGTCGGTTACTGAGTTTATTCTTGGCACCATCTGCGTTACCTGTGCTTACTGAAGTAGCACCTCCTCCGACTGTAAGATCATGATATGGATATTCAGCTAACCCAGTATT
>CAZEIN010000278.1:0-2678 GCA_964512425.1 uncultured Sulfurovum sp. | reverse complement strand
TCTCTACCATACGCTCCTATACAGGTGCACAAATCTTTGAAGCAGTGGGACTAGGAGATGCACTCATAGAGAGATATTTTAGCGGCACCCCATCCAGACTGGGAGGTATCGATATCGCTACGCTAGAGCAGGAGACACTGCTCTGTCATGGGTTGGCGTATCCTAAGCATATTACTGAGTCCAATGGACTGGGTGTTGGTGGGCAGTACTCCTTCAAGCAGCGAGGAGAGAACCACCTGCTCACAGCTGAGAATATTTTTCTTCTCCAGCAAGCCACACGTACAGATAGCTATGATATCTTCAAAAAATATTCACAGATGATTGATGAACCCAATGAAGACTATGTGACCCTGCGTGGTCTGTTGGCGTTTAAAAATCATAAACCGATTCCGCTGGATGAGGTAGAGCCTATCGAGAGTATTATGACCCGTTTTGCCACAGGTGCGATGAGTTATGGCTCTATCTCCAAGGAAGCACATGAGACGATGGCGATTGCGATGAACTCTATCGGAGCCAAATCCAATACTGGTGAAGGTGGCGAAGATGCCAGCCGTTTTGGTACAGAGAAAAACTCCAAGATCAAGCAGGTCGCCTCTGGACGCTTTGGTGTGACAGCAAACTATCTGGTCAATGCCGAAGAGATACAGATCAAACTCGCCCAAGGAGCCAAGCCTGGAGAGGGTGGACAGCTACCTGGACACAAGGTCGACGAGATTATCGGTGCGACACGACACTCTACTCCAGGTGTGGGGCTCATCTCGCCACCACCACACCATGATATCTACTCGATTGAAGATCTCAAGCAGTTGATTCATGACCTCAAAAATGCCAATGTCAATGCACGGATCAATACCAAACTGGTCTCTGAGGTGGGTGTAGGTACGATTGCAGCAGGTGTTGCCAAGGCCTACTCTGATGTGGTACTGATTTCTGGCTTTGATGGGGGTACGGGTGCGAGTCCTCAGACCTCTATCAAACATGCTGGTCTACCATGGGAGCTAGGACTCTCTGAGACCCATCAGACACTGGTCAAAAACGGTCTGCGTGGACGTATCGTTGTGCAGACTGATGGTCAGCTCAGAACAGGGCGTGATGTGGCGATTGCCACATTGCTGGGTGCTGAGGAGTGGGGGATTGCTACGAGTGCCTTGATAGTGGAGGGCTGTATCATGATGCGCAAGTGTCATCTCAATACCTGCCCTGTAGGTATCGCAACCCAGGACCCAGAACTCAGACAGAAGTATACAGGCAAACCTGAGTATATCGTGAATTTTGTTAGATTCTTGGCGATGGAGTTGCGTGAGGTGATGGCGGAGTTGGGCTTCCGTACTATCAATGAGATGGTAGGACGTGTAGACAAACTCACCGCCAAAGCCAATGTCTCTCACTGGAAAGCCAAGCATCTACATCTGGATAAACTCCTACACCGTATGTATGTGCGCGAAGAGGACAATACCTTCAAAAGCATGGATCAAAACCATGGTATCGAAGCAGCACTAGACAACCGTCTCATCGCAGACCTCAAGGAGGCGATTGATGCGGGCACAGCAGCGACCAAAGTGATCAAACTACGCAATATCAATCGAACGGTTGGTACGATGCTTTCGTCCTATATAACCAAACGCTATGGTGCAGAGGGACTGCCTGAGGATACGATTCAGATCAACGCTACAGGCTCTTGTGGACAGAGCTTTGCCGCCTTTGCCAATAGTGGCTTGCGTTTTGAGGTAGAGGGGGATGCCAATGATTACTTTGGCAAAGGGCTCTCAGGAGCCAAGCTCATCCTCTATCCACCCAAAAATGCTACCTTTGATGCCAATGAGACAGTGATATTGGGTAACGTGGCATTCTATGGAGCAACCAGTGGAGAGGCGTATATCTACGGTATGGCGGGGGAGCGTTTCTGTGTGCGCAACTCTGGTGCACAGGTGGTTGTCTCTGCGATAGGCGATCATGGTTGTGAGTATATGACAGGTGGTCGTGTGGTTATCCTCGGAGAGATTGGCAAAAACTTTGCAGCAGGTATGAGTGGCGGTATCGCGTATATCTATGATGTGGCAGGGAACTTGGCAGGTCGTATCAATGAGGGTATGGTGGATCTCGATCGCATCGAGACAGCCGAGGAGTCTGCACAGATTAGAGAGATGATAGAGCACTATCAAGCCTATACTGGCTCTCCAGAGGCAGCGACCATCCTCTCAGACTGGGAGCAGAACCAGCAACGATTTATCAAGGTAATGCCACGAGACTACAAGCGTGTATTGCAAGAACAAGCAACCAAAATGGAGGAGGTGTAACATGGGTAAGATTACAGGATTCAAAGACTACGAGAGACACAACTTTACCCTAGCTCCTGTCGAGGAGCGGGTCAAACACTACCATGAATTTATCACCCCTATGGGTGTAGAGCAGATGCATGAGCAGAGTGCACGCTGTATGGATTGTGGGATTCCTTTTTGTCACAGTGGCTATGGCTGTCCTGTGGGCAATCTCATTCCTCTGTTCAATGATATGGTCTACCGCGGAGAGTGGGAGAGTGCATTTCGCACACTGATGAGTACCAACAACTTCCCTGAGTTTACTGGGCGCATCTGCCCCTCACCATGCGAACATGCTTGCGTACTAGGACTCAACCAGGAGGCAGTAGGCATCAAAAGCATCGAATATACGATTATCGA
>CAZEIN010000277.1:0-5475 GCA_964512425.1 uncultured Sulfurovum sp. | reverse complement strand
ACATAGAGAATCGTAAAGTTTTTGAGCAGGGAGAGTTTGTCACGATTCATGGTTGATCTTCACCGTAAACAGTGCCCCTTTGTCTGTATTGACGACACAGCACTCTCCACCCATGTTGTTTTCGATGATCATTTTGGAGATCTAGAGTCCGAGCCCTGTACTTTTGTCACTTCTCCTGGCTGTAAAATAGGGCTCAAAGATAATCTCCTACTCCTCCTCTTTGACGCCACCTGCATTGTCTTCCACTGTGACCACCACCTGCCCCTCCCTCTGGTCGATGTATACCTCTATGGTTGGTTTTGGGATGGCTCTTTGGTTGAGGATGTCTTTGGCATTGGTGATGAGATTGAGAATCACTTGGGCAAATTCACGCTCGTATCCATAAACTATACTGTCACATCTCACCTGCTTGGTCAAGACAATCTGTGCATTTTTAATCGCAGCATCTGCTAGTGATATCGCTTCATCACAAGAGACAGAAACACTGAAGTCCACCTTGGTTTTGTCTGGCTTGAAAAAATTGCGGAAGTCATCAATCGTATGTGACATAAATTCAATCTGTTTATTGGACTCACTCACAGCCTCACCTATCATCTCTCCATCGATTTGTTTAAATTTGGAAGCAGTCTCTAGCTCCATCAAAATCGCAGATACTTCACTCAACGGCTGTCTCCACTGATGGGCGATCATACTGAGCATCACCCCTACCCGTGCCAGCCTAGACTGATGTAGCATGGCACGCTCTTTCTCTTGGGCTTCTGAGAGGGCTTGGTCAATTCTATACTCTAGGTTTTGGTTGAGCTCTTGGAGGAGATGCTCTTTGCGTGTGACACGCTCCTGATAGTTGGCAAAAACTGCATTGATCTTGCGAGAGATGAGTAGTGAGAGTAGACCAATGAGCACAATCACACCCAGAGAGACCAGCACGACTTGGCGGATATATTTGCTGATACGCTCCTCAAGTTCCTGCTTTTTGGCAGTGATAGCACTCTGAATATCATCTACATAGAGGCCCGTACCTATCACCCAGTTATATCTGGGAAAGAGCTTGAAAAATCCGATTTTTCTAGAGCTCTCTTTGGCATTGGGTTTGATCCAGTAGTATTCGATGAATACCCCCTCTGGATGCTCCACCGTCCTATCAACAAACTCCTTGGTGATTTTGGTTCCCATCGCATCCACCAACCCTATATCATCACTATCAATACTGGCTTTTCTAAAAGGATGGGCTCTGAGATAGTATCCTGTATCGTGTATCCAGATATACCCATTTTTCTCATAACGGATACTCTCGATATAGTTTAAAAGCTCTGATTTTGGTCGATTTTGATGCTGATTTAGATAGTGAATCACGGCAGATATCTCTCGCTGGAGGATATTTTTCTGCTTGGAGAGATACTCCTGTTCGATGAGTACACTCTCCTCCGCAAAGTACCTGTTCTGTGTCGTGACAAAGAGATAGATGGTAAAAAAGGCAATCAGCAGTACCGTAATAATCGGTGTCAAAATAATGAGCTTGGGGATATACCTCTCACTAAACATGCTGTCCCCTATCCAGGATATCTCTATGCCAGCTCAGCATAGAGCACAATCCCCCAGATCATCACCACAATCACCAAAGCCAATGCTACGGCAAAAGCCCCGATATCCTTGGCTTGTCCTGCGAGCGGGTGGTGCTCTTGGGTGACGAGATCAACCACACGCTCGATAGCAGAGTTGATCGCTTCTGCCAAAAGCACCAGCCACATAGAGGCAAACAGTATGAGTTTAGCCAGTGTCGTGAGTGGAGTAAAAGGCAATATAATACCGATGAGTACCATAACAAACAGTTGCGTCTTGAAGGATTTCTCACTTTTGAGTACCTCCTTCATCCCTGCTGTAGCGTAGGTAATATTTTTAAAGATATGAAAGGTTGGCTTGTTGGTCATGGCTGTACTTTTTTTGATTTTCACCATTCTAACATAAACCCAAGAAAATTCTGCTATAATTTTGATTGACCGATGGTCAGTCATATTAGTTACGGGGGTTAAAATGCCAATTATTGTTGACAAAGAGGAGAAGAGACGTAATATCGCTCTCTCTTGTAGAGAACTACTGCTAGAGTATGGTATCAAAAACATCACTATCTCGCAGATTGCCCAGACTGCTGGCGTGGGCAAAGGTACTGTGTATGAGTATTTTAGCAACAAAGAAGATATCGTTTTTGAGATTATCTCCTCGTTTATAGAGGAGTATGAGGATCGACTCAGAGAGGTGGCACAGAGTGATATCAGCACCAAAGAGAAGCTATTGAGCTTCTACTTTCTTTTTACCGAAGACGAGGATGCCAAGAAACAGCTCAGAGCTTATCAGGAGTTTTTAGCGATTGCTCTGACTGAGCCTACCGAGCAGATGGTTGCTTTCTCCCAGGCATGTAGCCAGAGTATCAATGCCATCTCTAGAGCGGTGATGCAAGAGGCCGTAGATCGTGGTGAGCTGAAACCTGAGGCTGTTGCCTTGGCACACCATTTGGCTATCTACCATGCAGGACTCATCGTAGAAGAACGCAACAGTGCTATCGATGCACTACCAGAAGCCAAAGATTTACTCACGATACTTTTTACACTCATGGAGATTCACCAATGAAAAAACAACTTATACTGCTAGCACTACTCACATGGGGCATCCATGCAGAGAGAATCTATGCGACTTTTGATGTCCAGCCAGAGCAGCGTGCACATCTGGCATTTAGTGCAGGAGGTACTATCGATCAAGTCACCACAGATGTCGCTATGGTGGTCAAAAAAGGTGACACCCTCGCTACACTCAACAACGCTGACCTCACCGCCAAACTGCATATCGCACAGATAGCCATGCGTCATGCCAAAGCAGACTACGAGAGACAGCTCTCTATCAAAGAGGTGGTACAAAAATCCAAGCTCGATCTCTACCAATTCCAATACGACAATGCCAATGCCCAGATAGCCTATATCCAGTCACTGCTGGACAAAACCATACTCAAAGCCCCATTTGATGGAATCATTTCATCCAAGATGATAGAGGTGGGTGATGTGGTCAGTGGCATGGCTCCACGTACTGCTTTTGGTTTACAGAGTGAGCATAAACGCAAGCTCATTCTCTCTTTTGATCAAAAATACTGGAGGTGTGTGCAGACGGGCAATGCATTTGAATACCATATAGATGGGGATAGCCATCTCTATCACGGTGTCATCACCAAGATATACCCCCAAGCCAATGCCAAAAACCGTAAAATGGTTGCAGAGGTCTATGCCAATGATCTCATCGTGGGGCTGTTTGGTACGGGATACATCACCACAGAGGATGAGGAGAGTAAATAATGTACCGATTTGCTATCAACCGCCCCATTACCACACTGATGATGATTATGACCTTTATTGTGTTTGGTCTGATCTCTTATCGCACGATGCCCATCAACCTCTTTCCCAATGTTGATTTTCCTGTGGTCTCTATACAGACTCCCTATTATGGAGCAGATGCCTCCACTGTCGAGACCAAAGTCACAGACAAACTAGAAGAGGCAGTCAGTGGCATCGATGGCATCAAAAAACTCAAATCCACCAGTTACAATAGCTTCAGCTCTATCATTATCCAGTTTGAACTGAGTAAAAATCTAGATGTAGCGACCAATGATGTCCGTGACAAGATAGGCTCCGTCACCCTACCCAAAGAGGTAGAGACCCCAATCGTACGCAAACTAGGAGTGGGGGGTAGTGTCATCAGCCTCTTTGTCGCTACCAAGGGAGCAGATATACAATCACTGATGCGTCTAGCAGATGAGAAGCTCAAGCCCAAACTCCAGCGCATCAAAGGTGTAGGAGCAGTGGATATCCTAGGCTACCAAGACAGAGAAATCCGTATCTATCTCCATCCCGATAAACTCAACAAATACGGCCTCACTGCCTATGAGCTCAGAGCCATTGTAGCGAGTCAGAATATCTCTCAAGGGGTAGGCAAAATCATCACACAAAACCAAGAGATCGTCATCAAAACCCAAGCAGATGCCAGCTCAATCGAGGAGCTCAAGGCACTGATGGTCAAGCCTGGCGTACAGTTGTCTGATGTTGCTACGATCACGGATGGGCTCAGTGACTCCAAAAGCTACGCTTCACTAGATGGCAGCCAAGGCATCACACTGGTGGTCAAAAAAATCTCAGGAGAGAATGTACTCAATATCATCAAAGGAGTCAAAGCCCTCATGCCAAAGCTCACTGCATTGGCAGGTGAGAGTTATACGCTCAAACTCATAGAGGATCAATCAGACAAAATTATGGTCAACATGAACAATGTCACCTTTGACCTCATCTATGGTTCTGTACTGGCGATTTTGATTGTCTTTTTCTTTTTACGCAGTATGACCGCGACACTGGTCTCCGCACTGGCAATCCCTGCTTCGGTGATTGGTACATTTGCTATCATCAACTGGCTAGGCTATGACCTCAACCGTTTGACCATGATTGGACTGACGTTGGCGATTGGTATTTTTATCGATGATGCTATCGTCGTCATAGAAAATATCACCAAAAAGATGGAGGAGGGCATGGAAGCATTCCCTGCCTCATTGGAGGGGATCAAAGAAGTAGCGTTCTCTATCTTGGCGATCTCCTCTGTACTGCTGGCGGTCTTTATTCCTGTGGCATTTATGGATGGTATTGTGGGGCTATTTTTTAACTCCTTTGCGATGACGGTGGCTTCTGGGATTGTGCTCTCCTTTCTCGTAGCGGTGATGCTGATCCCTACTGTAGGTGCTAGGGTATTGAGCAGAAAGCAGAGCTGGCTACACCGTGTAACTGAGCCTGCCTTTGTCCTGCTCGATCGTATCTATGTAGTGATTCTCAAAGTTCTCATACGATTCAAGCTCATCACTGTACTGGTCACCGTAGGGCTACTGGTAGCCTCTGCAACACTCCAGGTAGGTATGGATTTTATGCCTATGGAGGACAACTCTGAGATACGGATCATCATCAAAGCACCCGTAGGCACCAGCCTAGAGAAGATGCGTCACAGAGTGACCCCTCTACTAGCAGAGCTACGCTCCGATGGCAATGTCTCCTACACAGTGCTCTCAGTTGCCTATACCGCCGCCCAAGAGACACACAAGGCCAAAATCTATGCCAAACTGGTCACCAAGGACAAACGCCCAGGCATCCGTCAAGAATCCATCATCCAGCACTACCGACACTCCTTTGCCAAATACCGAGATTTGCAGATATCTGTCGAGGATATCCCGCCCTTTGAGACAGGAGCGAGCAACGCGCCCGTGCAGGTCGTCATCACAGGCAGTAGCCTCCCCAAACTAGATGAGATCTCTACCAAGCTCATGAAGCAGATGAGCGAAATCACGGGTCTAGTAGACATCGATAGAGACTACGAGGGAGGCAAACCACAAGTCTCTGTCAAAATCCTCAGAGAGAATGCCCAGCGAGCAGGTGTCTCTGCCCAAGCGATTGCTGCGGT
>CAZEIN010000276.1:0-5062 GCA_964512425.1 uncultured Sulfurovum sp. | reverse complement strand
CTCACTGCAAACCACGGGGTATCTCTGGAGTTTTGGGGTACTGTGCGAAATCATACTTTTTTACTACCAAGGTCCTCTGCTCAAACGTAACCTACTGACACTGCTCAAGTTTGCCATTACCACAGCCATACTGAGGTGGTCACTGCTTTACTTTTTCCCTGACTCTCTGCTGGTTGCCTATGCGTCACAATCACTCCATGCCTTTAGCTTTGCACTCTACTATACCGCTGTGATCTCCTACGTTTATAGCCTCTATACCCAAAAAAAGCTTGCACAACAATTCCTGTTGGGTCTCACCTTTGGACTGGGTGGTTCCGTAGGAGCTATGGTGGCGGGAAAGATCTATGACTATGACAGCGAGCTTCTCTTTGGATTTGAAGCACTGATGGCACTACTCTCACTCATGGTGATGCAGATTCATCACAAGAGGAAAACAGATATAATACCAAATCAACACACAACAGTATACTCTAGGAAGCATCATCGTAAGTAGCCGTGAAATATATAGCATACAGTACGCGCCATAGCTCATTCAGATTCTATATATTTTGCAGATGCTTGCGAGGATGTTCTTTGAGGTGTATTGTTGTATTTGAATTTGGTATAACACAGGAGGCATCATGCACAACGCAGTCATTTTTGCAGGGGGGAAAAGCAGTCGCATGGGTCAAGATAAGGCACTCTTGCCCATGAATGGCTACAGAAGCATGGCGGAACTGCAATACCACAAGCTCCAAGCACTTTTTGAAAAGGTCTACATCAGTAGCAAAGAGGAAAAATTTGATTTTGAAGCCCCCATCATCAAAGACACCTACCCCCAAAGCTCGCCCATGGTAGCACTAGGCTCTGTGTTGGCACAGCTCCATGATGCGCCGCTGTTTATCCTCAGTGTAGATATGCCTCTCATCGGCAAACAGGAGATAGAGGCGCTCATCACACATTACCTGCAAACAGACCCCAAACCCGATATCCTCATCGCCAAGAGTCCTAGAGGACTAGAGCCACTCTGTGGTATCTACCATCCACGTATCTTGCCTGAGATCAAGGCGCTCCTCGCTACAGATACCCACCGCATGAGAGCCTTGCTCGATGATGTTGATACACGGACACTCTATTTTGATGACAGTAGTGCTTTTGCCAATATTAATACACCGCAGGAGTATCAAGCTATACTCCCTTAGGTATTTCAGGATCGGCAACAACTGTAGACTGTGCGATCCATACCCCTGTCAAAATCACACCCCCTCCCAAGAGCATATCCCAACTCAGTATTTCATCTAGTAGCAGATATCCCAAAAGCACAGCAAAAACAGGGATGAGATTGATATAGAGTGATGCCTCAGACGCTGGCATGTGGCTCACACCATAGTTGTAAAGCCCATACGCGCCAAAGGAGACCGCTATTCCCAAGTAGAGCACTGCCAGTGAGGGCATCAGAGGAAATGCTGTAGGTAGAGACACGCTCTCTAGCAGTAAAAAGGGAGCAAAAAACAGAGAGCCTACCAGTGCCTGAAAAGCGGTCAAGAAAAGGGGCTTAAAGCGTTTGCTCAAGTGCTTGAGCGTCAGCGTATATCCTACAGCCATCACCATCGCCAAAAACTCCATAAAGTTACCATAGAGTGGATTAGGTGCATAGCTACTCGCCTCGCCTCCCAAGCTCAACCATACTGCACCTATAAATGCCATCAATCCACCAATAATAAGGCGAGGGGTAATCTTCTCTCCTATCCAAAACCATGCACCTACTGCCACCATAACAGGCAACAAAGCCGTAATCATACCTGCTTGAGAAGCCGTGGTATAGGTCAATGCCTCTGCTTCAAATATAAAGTAGAGGCAGGGCTCGAAGAGTGCCATGAGAGAGAGATATTTGAGGTCCTCTTTGGCAATACTCACATCACGCAATACGCTACGAAAAAAGAGCAAAAGAAAAAGCAGTGCTATCGCCATTCTGGCAAAAATAACCACCATCGCATCATAACTTAAAAAGGCATATTTAAGTGCAATAAAGGAGCTAGCCCAGAGTATCATAGCTCCTGTGAGGGCGATAATGGTGCCTGTACGGCTACTCTTCATTGCAGATTTCGCAGATCATTGCCTTGCCAATCATTCCTGTAGAAAAATCCAAGAATTTATTGAATAGGTCACTGCGGTATTTATCTTTGTGGAAAAGTGCATAGAAGCTACGTGTACAGTTGAAATTATTGACATTGACTTTAAATAGCTTTCCCTCTTCGAGCTCTTTTTGTACGGCCAAAACAGAGGTACAGGTAAAGGAGCGTCCATTTTGCAAAATACTCTTGATTGATTCCGTATGTCCTAGTTCTAAAAAGATATTAAGATTTGCCGGTCTATCTTTAATATAGTCCAAAAAACTGTCTCTGGTACCACTGCCCTCTTCTCTAAGCACCCAACGCTCCCCAGCAATATCCTCTAAATCATAGCTCCCTGTAGCATATTCTGCATTGGCAGTGACAATAATCAACTCATCAAACCCAATCGCTTTAGAGATAAGATCATTATCTTTGATCGTCTTTTCTACAAATGCCATATCCAATTCACCTTCCTTGACCTTCATAGCAACCTGACGGCTGTTGCCCTCTTTGAGTTGAATCTTAACATCAGGATAGTCACCCATATAACGACAGACAATAGGGGGGATGAGGTAGTCTACAATGGTTGTACTCGCCCCGATTCTGACTGTACCTTTGTCTTCTGTATTTTGGAACTCATATTCTATATCTTCTAGCCTTTTATAGATCGGCTCTACCGTGTCATGAAAATTTCTTCCCACTTCATTGAGTATGAGCTTTTTATTGATACGATCAAACAAGGGTCTGCCAAGGATATTTTCCAACTCTTTGATGGACATAGAGACTGCAGACTGGCTCAGTCCCATATCTTTAGCTACGTGGGTGAGATGTCCTAACCTGACAACGTTTAAAAAAATCTCCATCTGTCTCAACGATAGTTTCATAATAGCTCCAATAAAATAATAGTATTAGAATAATATCAGAATAATATTATATTTTTGTGAAATTCATCAAAAAAATTTATAAAAGTGCTATTTTTCTTCTGCGATAGCTCAATGCTTCTAGGATATCAGGCTTTCTCTATTTGGGCATTATCTCCCAAATAGAGAAAGCCTAGTGAGGGTTTCCTTCCTGATCATAGATAACCCAGCTATAGTTATCTATTAAATATTGCCGTTTATTGTCACATGTTATATTTACACCACAGGTACTATCTCCTCCATCAAATTCTACATTAGATTGAGGTGCTACACCATTTGCCCACCCCTTGAGAAGCAAAGTATAGTTTGCTACAGAGAGTGTTACATTATTAAACATCTCAATCATATTGGTCACACTGGTGATATCCCAATCACCAATATCTTGATCGAATGATATGGCGTTGTTGAACATATCTCTCATATTAATGACATTAGATGTTTTATTACCCCAATCTCCAATCTCCTGATTAAAAGCTTCTGCATGATAGAACATATAATCCATAAACTTAACATTGCTTACGTCCCACCTTGTAATATCTTGATTAAAATCCTCTGCATGCTTAAACATTGCCTGCATATATACGACATTGCCTACATCCCAATCTCCAATACATCGATTAAATTTTCTCGCGTATTTAAACATATCTGTCATTGATGTCACAGCACTGGTATTCCAGTCAGAGATACTGCTGTTAAACTCTTTGGCTTTATAAAACATGGCATACATATTGGTTACATTATGAGTATCCCATTTTTTAAGCTCTTGATTAAACCTTTGTGTGCCCTCAAACATGCGACTCATATCCGTGACACTAGAGGTGTTCCAGTCTCCAATATCCTGATTAAACTTGGCAGTATTTCTAAACATTTTACTCATATCGGTGACATTGGTCGTATCCCACTGTCCTATATCTTGATCAAATACGCCAGCAACCCAAGCATTATTAAACATCCCATGCATATTGGTAACGTTACTGACATTCCAGTCCTCTATATCTTGGTTAAAGGCAAAGGCTTCGTGAAACATCTCTTGCATATCTGTTACTTGGCTGGTGTTCCAGTCTGTAATGTCTCCATCAAAAGCAAAGGCTTCTTTGAACATATATGCCATATCGGTGACATTGCTGACATCCCAGCTGTTCAAATCTTGATTGAAGCTTTGTGCATTGCTGAACATCCACTGCATCTGGGTAGCATTGCTAACATCCCAGCCGTCAATATCTTGGTCAAAGGCAGAAGCACCAGCAAAAAGTCCACTCATATTGGTAACGGTACTCACATTCCAATCACTAATATCTGCATTCATCATATATGCCTCATGGAACATATTATGCATATCTGTAACATGGGTGAGATTGGGCTTATCTGTAGCATTGATTCGCACTAGTGCACATCCTTCAAAAGCATTACGCATGGAGTCCCATTCTATCTCGCCCCACTGTTCTACAGAGAGTGTTTTGTTGGCATCCCCAGTACGACTGAAAGCGATATGCGGGAAAGTCCCTTCAATAGAAAGTGTATAGATACCTGATGCAGCATAGCTACAGTTGTAATCACCTGATACACTTGTTGCATCCCAGATACCATCATCATCACAGTCGATATTATAGTTATATATTTTTCCACTCACCGTAGGTATCATAAAATATTTATCCGCAGAAGAGGAAGAGCTATTATGGTCTGTATCAATACGGAGTTTAAAGGAAGCATTTGATTCGACTACAATGATGGTTCTATTGGCTTCTGTATAATTACCGTGGCTGTCTACAACGCTATAGTCTACAGTATAGGTACCAAGAGTAGAAGTATCTACATGATTGGTGGTATTGATGCTAGCAGTGATATTGCCATCAACCGTATCTGTCGCTGATGCACCAGCATCGCTGTATACATGTCTTCTGATAATAGTTAACGGGGTAGCGCCTGATAGTGTTATGACAGGAGGAGTAGTGTCTACCACATGTATAACTCTCATTACAGAGATGGCTGTATTGCCAGCAGTATCTGAGACATTGTAGGTAATATTGTAGTTGTATATCTTGCCTGATA
>CAZEIN010000275.1:0-9045 GCA_964512425.1 uncultured Sulfurovum sp. | reverse complement strand
TCACAACACTCACTGCCAACGATCTCAAACATGAACAGTCTCCCTATCTCCAGCAGCATGCAGATAACCCTGTCAACTGGATGCCATGGACCAAAGCCACTCTGGAAAAAGCCAAAAGAGAGGACAAACTAATCTTTCTCTCTATCGGATATAGCACTTGTCACTGGTGTCACGTAATGGAAGAGGAGAGTTTTGAGCGTAAAGATGTTGCCAAGGTCGTCAACCAAGATTATATCGCTATCAAAATAGATCGCGAAGAGATGCCCCAACTCGACAGTTACTATCAGCATATCTACCAAGTCATGAACGGTAGAGGAGGTGGCTGGCCACTCACCATCATCATGACAGCAGATGCCAAGCCTTTTTGGTCTGCAACCTACCTGCCTCGCAAAGACCTCATCCGTATCCTCACAGAGATATCCACTATCTACACACATGAAAAGAGCAAGATCATACAAGCTACCCAAGAGCTCAGCACACTCATACAAAAATTGGAAAAGCAGAGTGCGCATAGTGGCGACTCCGATCTAGAGAAAACCATCGCTACCTATACTCAGGCACTCAAAGCCAGTTTTGACGAGATGAGTGCTGGGTTTGGTGGTGCACCTAAATTTCCCAGAGCGACCCTGCTGGAGAGTGCACTCGATCTCTATGCCAGCACAGGAGACAAAGCCCTCCTCATCATGGCAGAAGCGACACTCAAGGCGATGGCAGAGGGTGGTATCTATGATCAGATTGAGAGTGGGTTTTATCGCTATAGTGTAGATGGGCAATGGCATATCCCACATTTTGAAAAGATGCTCTACACCCAGGCAGAGCTCCTGCGTGTCTATAGCAAAGCCTATACACTCACTAAAGACCCTCTCTATCAGCATATAGTAGATGGCCTCATCCATTTTATCAACCAACGTTTTGACAAAAAAGGATTACTCTATAGTGCCAGTGACGCAGATAGCCTCACGCCCACAGGAGAGAAAGAGGAGGGATATTACTTTGTCTACACCTATACCAAAACCTATGATTTCCTTAAACACAAAAGACATAGTGATCAAGAGACCAAAGCGATTCTGGCATACTTTAATATCACCAAAGAGGGTAACTTTGAAAAGAACTCCACAAACCCCAATATCCAAGAGAGTAAACCTCTCCATAACCTCAAACAGATCAAAGAGGAGCTCATCCAGCTACGCGCCCAAAATGCCTACCCCTTTGTCGATACCAAAATACTCACGTCCTGGAACAGTATGACCATTTCTGCACTGCTCCAAGCAGGGAAAATCAATCCTCGATACAGCACAGAAGCATTGCGACGATTAGATACACTGCTAGAGGAGATGAGAATTGATGGCACACTCTATCATCAAAAACTCTGGGGCAAAAAACTCAAAGTCGTTGGACTCTTTGAGGATTATGCCTTTTTGATTGATGCTTTGGTGGATGCCTATGAGGTTGACTATGACGGCAGCTATATCACACTGGCACAGACACTTGCCAAAGAGGCAATAGATAAGTTCTATGATGCAGGTAGCTGGTATCTCAGTGATGATGCCTACCGCACAAAAACATCTCTCTATGGCAGTGCTTATGCTTCTCCTGCCGCAGTGATGACCAGAGCCCTGTTTAAACTCTCTTTGCAGACGGATGACTTGACGCTCTATGAGGTTGCCAGCAAATCAGTCTCACAAAACCCACAACTCCTACAGCAGTATCCCAACAGTGTTGCCTCGCTCTTTGATACTTTTATGGGATATAAAATAGAGTATAAAGTGCTCAAATCCACCAAAGAAAATCTACGCAAAAACAGCACCAAGATCCAAGCCCTACATAGCCCCTATCTACTCACTAGAGCCATAGAGCTGGATGAAACACTCTATCTAGGCTGTACGATGAAGGCATGTTTTGCGACAGATAAGAAATTGGAGAAAGTATTGGAAAAAATCAAGCAGAGATAGTTTGGGATTATCTAATCGCTATAAACCCAAATCCCGAAATAGAAATTCATGACTATACACTATCATCGCATTCAAGGGATTTGGGATAAAGTGCAGAACTCAAGTATCTCTCTCCTGTATCACACAAAATAGTCACGATTGTCTTACCTGCATTTTCTTCTCTTGAAGCGATTTGTGTAGCGGCATATACATTGGCACCTGATGAGATACCCACAAGCAACCCCTCTTCCAAGGCTAGTTTTCGAGAAATATTAATGGCATCTTCATCTCTCACTCTTAATACTTCTGTATATATATCTGTATTGAGAACTGAGGGGATAAATCCTGCACCTATCCCTTGTATGGCATGTGGTGCGGGTCGCTCTCCACTGAGCACAGCAGACTTATCAGGCTCGACTGCGATAATTTGTATCTCTGGATTGTGCTCTTTGAGCACCTCTCCTATCCCAGTGATGGTACCGCCAGTACCAATAGAGGCAACAAATATATCTATATCACCGCCTGTATCCTGTAGTATCTCCAATGCTGTTGTTTCACGGTGTATCTGAGGATTGGCTACATTGTCAAACTGTTGCAAAATATAAGCATTTTCTATGGTCTCAGCCATTGCTTTGGCTTTGTCTATGGCACCTTTCATGCCTTTGGCAGGATCAGTGAGTACCAGCTCAGCACCCAGTGCACCCAGAAGCTTTTGTCTCTCTGTACTCATAGAGCTAGGCATCGTAAGGATCAGTTTGAGTCCTTTGGCTGCACATACAGCAGCCAGACCGATCCCTGTGTTGCCACTGGTTGGTTCTATCAATACAGAGTTGGAGTGAATCTCACCAGATTCTATAGCAGTTTGTATCATATTATAGGCAATTCTATCCTTGACAGAGTGTGTAGGATTGAGAAATTCACATTTGCCCAGTACCAATGTCCTATTTTGACTTGCAAGGCCCAATTGCACCAAGGGTGTATTGCCTATGAGCTCGGTGACATTTTTTGCATATTTCATTGTATTCTCCTATTAGATACTAAAATGCAGATACTCATTATACGTCTCTTGATACGTATCGAGATCTGCTAAACTGAGCGAAAACAGTATCAACATTTTTTCTTGTATATCTTTAAAGAAAAGACTGAGTACAGAACAATCATAGGCGATATCTACCACTTGCAATTCATCTTCTACTGCCAAGAGAATCTCTTTGATTGTGATTTTTTCTGCCTCTCTACTGAGCAGATATCCTCCCTTGGGCCCGCGTACACTCTTGACCAATCCAGCTTTGCGAAGTCTGCCCAAGAGCTGATCAAGATAGTTTTGGGAGATATCTCCATTTTGTGCAATCTGACGGCTCTGGATCGGACTTGCACACCCATGGCGATAGAGTGCAACCATTGCAGCTAGCCCATAGATTCCTTTGGATGATATCATAGCCATCGTTGTTTACCCTATGGCTTTTTCTAGGTCTGCGATGAGATCCCTGCTGTCCTCTAGACCGATACTGAGTCTCACGACAGTGGACTTGATACCACTCTCTTCGAGCTCTTTTTCTGTGAGTTGTGAGTGCGTTGTACTGGCTGGATGCACGATGAGTGATTTAGAATCACCAATATTGACAACCACAGAGAAGAGTTCCGTACTATCGATGATACGTTTTGCCTCCTCATAACTCTCTGCCTCAAAAGAGATCAAGCCTGATGCCTTACCTTCTCTAAAATACTTTTGTGCTCTCTCATATCCAGTGTCTGATGCCAGTCCTGGATAGTTCACTTTAGATACCTTTGGGTGTGCCTCAAGAAATTTTGCCACTGTCAAAGCATTGTCAGAGTGTTTCTGCACTCGGATATCTAGTGTCTCCAAGCCATTGATCAATAACCATGCATTAAACGGTGATTGAGCAGCACCAAAGTCTCGGAGTAGCCCCAATCTTGCCCTGAGTGTAAAGCATGGCAATGGCACATCTACATAGACCAAACCATGATAAGATGGATCTGGTTCTACAAAGTGAGGATAGCGCGTACCATTCGCTTTGAAAAATGCACACATACCTTCACGCTCTACAATGATACCTCCAATAGCAGTACCCTGTCCATTGGTATACTTAGAGGTAGAGTGAATCACGATATCCACACCCCACTCTAATGGACTACAAAGTGCCGCCGAAGAGACTGTGTTGTCACAAATCGTCATAACACCATGTCTCTTGGCTATGGTAGTGATCTGCTCTATATCAGCTACAGCGATCTGTGGGTTGGAGAGTGCTTCAAAAAAGATCGCTTTAGTGCGGTCATCTATCTGTGCTTCTAGATTATCTGGATGCTCAGCACTGAATACCTTGGCAGTCACACCAAAACGCTTCATAGTGAGTGTCAATAGCGTCACTGCACCGCCATAAAGCTTGTCAGAGATTAAAATATTATCTCCTGCCTCTACCACATTGGCAATAGCAAAAAAGATCGCACTCTGACCACTCGCCAATGCAATCGCAGCAACCCCACCCTCATACTCAGCAAATCGCTTTTCCAATATCTCGTTGGTAGGGTTTGTCAGTCTAGTATAGATGGGGCCCAGTTCTTTGAGGGCGAAGAGATTGGCAGCATGTTCTGCATCTCTAAATGCAAATGCCGTAGTTTGAGAGATAGGTACACTCATCTCACCATTTCCACTCTGTTTATCATATCCTGCATGTATTGCTACGGTTTGCTTCTGCATTTTTTTATCCTTCTTTATTTGAATTGGTTATGACAGAATTGTACTCTAATTTATATTTAATGTCAAGTGTATGAATATATTACAGTAAATACCCATTATATGCATAATATGTATATAACATAGTATTTTGATATAGTATAATTTTCTCTTGATAGAGCTATCTTTTAGTATATAATTCAGAATTTGGATTTGGTATGGGTTGATGTACGTATGGAGAAAAGGAGCCTCAAAGACTCCTAGAGATGTTTCTTCGCAACTTTTGCACTACCAGTGTCAGGGTAGCCATCGATAATCGCTTGGAAAAACCGCTTGGCCTGCTCCCCTTCACCCCTCTTCTCTAGTGAGATTCCTGTATGCAGTAGCAGTGTATCCATATAGTTTGCACTCTCATTGGTGCTGGCACTGATTTTGTAGTGTTCGATAGCATCAGAGTAGTTTTTGGTACGATAGGCAATCTCTCCTAGATAAAAGCGCGTAGAGGCTTTTTTATACCCACGCTCTTTGAGGATATCAAAACGCTTTTTTGCCATGGTGTATTTTTTCTTTTTGACCAGTCTCACCCCTCTGCTATAGAGTGCTGACGAGGATGCAGATTCCAATCCCTTGTCTGCCTTGGGTTTGGTCTCTTTGTTTTCTGTCGTCCTTTTCTTGGCACTCTTTGCTTTTTTAGACTTTTGGGGAGTATCACGCCTCTTTTCGATCTTTGCGAGTCTTGTCTCTATGGCTTCGAGCTGTCTTTTGTCTGCACTGCTGGCATTGCCTGTGCTGGCTTCTTTCTGTCGTATCTCACCAATACTTTGGCTCAGCCCCTCTACGATCGATCGAAGCCCTTCAATCTCCTGTTTGAGCTGTGCTACTTCGCCCTTGAGTGCGATGATTTCAGTACGATTTTTTTTCGCTGAGCTATAGGAGCCAGAGTTGCCATATACAGAAGGCTCTGCCGATACCACCAACATAACCAAGAGAGAGAGAAATAGGACTTTTCGCATCACCCTCTCCTACTCATAGTCTGCACGACGATTTTTTTGATAGCATGCTTTGGTTTGGTCTTGACAATCAGGGTTGCTCTCTCCATAGCTGACAACTTTGATCTTCTTGGGGTCAACCCCTTTGGCAACCATGTCATTTTTGACTGCTGTAGCACGTCTGAGTCCCAGAGCGTAATTATACTCATCTGTACCAAACTCATCACTGTTTCCCTCGACCTTGATCTGAGATTTGTTACGCAGTGTACTGGCATCTCTGGCGATCTTGGCTTTCTCTGCGGCAGAAAGTTTGTTGCTATCATAGGCAAAATGTACACTGTTTTTAGCATCGCCATTGGTACTACTAGCACCATTTACGCCACCACCAGCACCATCTAGTGTCACCGTATCCGAGGCAACCATTGTGGCGCCATTGTGGTTGGGAGATGCTACCTGCTGGGTACATCCACTGAGTATAAACAGTGCAGAGAGAGTTGAGAGTATTATTAAATGCTTTTTCATGATTTTCCTTCGTATATACATTACCAATCTATGGATTGTATTTTCTTGTTTCCCAATGGAAACAGCGTGGTTTGGTTAGTCTGTAGCCCGATATAGCCGATAGCATTGATCCCTTTGTCTCGTTTGATATAGAGTACCGTATTGCCATCAGGAGCAAAACGTGGGAACTGATTGATGCCCGTGCTGGTCAGTGGTCTGACACTGCCACCTACACTATTGGCGAGATAGATATTGAATCTACTGGCTCCCTCTTTGCTGGCATAGACAATCCGTTTGCCCGAGGTATCACAGCTGTTATTCTTTTTGCCATGAAAAATCAATTGAGAGATAGCACTTGAACCGATACGTTTCTTGTAGATATTGGGTCTCCCTAAACGATCAGAGACAAATACCAAAGCACTCTCTTGGTCACTATATTTTCCATTGACATCAATACCGCTAAATGTGGTCAGTCTCTTGGTCTCTCCACTGGATACATCCAGCTCATAGATATCTGCTTGGCCGCTTGGTGCCATGGTCAGCAGTAGCTTATCCCCACGCTGACTCACATCTGAGCAGATCAGCATCCCCTCAGAGGAGATGATCTTTTTACGCTGGCCTGTATAGATATCCAGATGATAGAGCGTGGGTGTCCCTGTCTCATAGGAGGTATAGTAGAAGCCTCTCTGGTCAGGATCCCCCCACTGAGGAAACAGATTGAGCCCCCCACGTATCACGGGCTTGGTGAAATGAAAGGTATAATCAGCCAGTAGGATCTCACTCTGTTTTTTACCTGTGTAGCGCGTATAGACCACATAACGGTTGATCCATGCGATTGATTGGAATCCTAGTACATCATTGATGTCCGTAGTGGCTTTGTGTACGATAAAGGGGTATTTGGCAATAGACGGAATCGCATATTTTTTCTCTAATACCAGATGAGAATTACTGCCCTTGAGTAGTTTGATACGAAGCACTGCACCCGTATCACTCTGCGAAAATGCATACTTGAGGATATAGGATGACGCTCTATGTGCAGGTGTGACCGTATGATTATAATTGCCTGCATAGTAGGTTCGATTGGGTTTGAAATGTCCGCTTATTTTGAGATCTGAGAGGAACACGGCATGTAGTTTTTTGGATACTGTTGAGGAGCCACTACTGTCAACCACGACCATGCTTACCCGTTGATCCACGTCTTTGGATATCTTGAGTTTGGCATCAGGTGCAGCCAATAGCCATAGAGGCAAGAGCAAAATAAATATTTTTTTCATGTATACATTCCGATATATGCTAGTTTGTTTTGACTAATTATAGCAGAGCCTGCTGAAATCAATATTAAATAGTATGAGAATACAATTGGACATCACTGTTCTGGCAATCCATCCCAGATCTCTATATCATCGATCCACTGATGTTTGGGGCTCACATTGCCATAGAGCTGTGTAAAGAGGATAAAATCAATAGGATTATCATGGCGGGTTGTGGGACCACTGCGATCAGCGACTACTTTTCCATTGATCTTCCACAGGACTCTGCCATCCTCGCCATTACTCCAATGCCAATAGTACTCTGTTTCAAACCACTCATCCATGATGACAGGTACATATTCATTGTGACACGATGCATCCAATGCCGAGGTATCACACTCCCAGAGAGGCGTATCAGAATCTTGATCTCCTTGTATGTGCCATGAGGCTCTGCCTTCACTATCTGTATAAACAAATGCGATCAACCTAAAGCCAGTACCCCCCGCTCCAGGGTCCTTATAGTCCTTGGTCTTGTACTCAAAGAGTGCGCGCCACTTGTTGGGTATGCCTAGCATGTTTCCATCAATCTTCATCCGATACCGCACATACAGATCAGAGCGTCCCTCAGTGATGTTGAGGATCTCATAGGTCAGCTGGGTATCTTCACGCTCTCGGTGTGTCTCTTCGTTGTAGATGGCTCTGGTTGGCTTACCATCATATCCTGCGACAGTCTGTATCTCAGATCTCAATGCAGTACGGTTATCATCAGCAACACGGTGCAACGCACTCTCACTGGATCCCAGTATCTCTATCGGCCAGCTATATCCTGTCTGTTTGTCCTCGCCACGTATAAAATCATAATCTTCTGAGTATCTGACGGGTACGGGATCGATATACACATCCTCTTCAAATCCAGATTTAAAAAGCAGTTTGGCTTCTGTCTCAGTCGTAGATGAGCCACAGGAGGTCAATGCCAACAGCAGTAGTGTGCTTAGGGTAAATGTTAGTGTAGGTTTCATACTATCCATTATAGCTGGTTTCTACAAATGGTTACTTGCTTCTGATTTTTTCTGATTCTTGTTGTTTTTGACTGAAAACTGACCCACTTTTTTGATAAAAAGTGACCCACCTGCTGTAGAGTACAATCATAGCATAATTTTAGTTATCCTCACTTCTGTTTGCTGTTTTCTACTCACTACTCCTCTTTTTTTCAAATAACTCTTTCATCCTGTAACTCTTGCCATTGATTAAAAATGGATAAGAGTGATGCAGTAGTCTATCGAGTATGGCAGTAGCGATGACTTCATCACCAAATATGTCAGCCCACTCTTCAAACGGTTTATTTGAAGTGATGATGGTTGAACTTTTTTCATACCGCTTTGAGATAAGCCTAAAAAAGAGAGAAGCTGATTCTTTCTGAATATCAAGATACCCTATCTCATCAATAATAAGCAGCTCTATCCTCGCTATGGCATCAAGATAATCGGTAAGTGTATTGCTCTGTCTTGCAGCTATCAGTTCAAGAGTAAGCTCTTCTGCTGTAATGAACTTCACTCTTCGTCTTTGTTTGCTGGCTTCAAGGCCTATGGCAATAGCCAGGTGGGTTTTCCCTACACCCGGCGGCCCGACTAAAAGTATATTCTTGGCATCTTTTAAAAGGTTCAGTGTCGAGAGTTCCC
>CAZEIN010000274.1:0-2491 GCA_964512425.1 uncultured Sulfurovum sp. | reverse complement strand
TTCAATATGGAACAGTTCGATCCTGATCCTTTCATGGAGGAGCTCAACACCCAAGGACTCCCATGGAAAATCATGGAGATGGGTGCAAACGAGGATCATAGAGTAGATTAAACCCAAATGATGCAATAGAATTGCATCATTTGGGTTAAAAATACCAAACACAAAGAGGGGTTACCGTGCAGACTAAAGAGGCGATTCAAGCACTTTCTTTCTTTGGGACACTCACTGAAGCAGATACCATGCAGCTACTCTCTATAGCACATATAGAAAATTACCCCGAGAGATATATCCTTTACTATGAAAATACACAGACCACGCGCATACTTTTTTTAGTCAAAGGCTTGGCAAAAGCTTACAAAATAGACAAACACGATAACGAAATTTTTCTCTATCATGTCCATCCAAACTCTCTACTCTCTGAAATCTCTTCACTTGATAAAGAGGCGCTCCTCTCTTATGCCAATATCATCATAGAAGAGGATGCTACCATTCTCAGTATTGACTATGCCAAGTTCCAAAAGTATTTTATAGATACTGGGCTTTTGAGTAGAGAGCTTGCTTCTGAAGTCATACAACAGTCCAAACAACTCCAAGCAATCGTCAATAGAGAGTTTATCTTTGACTCTGTCTCCAAAGTTGCGATGCTGCTAGAGCATGACCTAGAGATATTCAACAAACTCAAACGCTATGACGTTTCACTCATGCTACACATCCAACCAGCCACACTCTCTAGGGTACTCAACCGACTCAAACGTGATGAGATGATCGATATAGACAAAGGCAATATCATTATCCTCGATCACGAAAGACTACAACATATTTATAAAGGCTTTCTATGAAAAAGATTAAAATAATTGGTTTTTTTGTATTTGTGCTCTCTGTAGCACTGGTTTTTCTCTTTAATTATATCTCCAAAGAGGAGCAACAGTTTTCACAGAAACTCAGTCAAATCAATATACAAAAATCCCACACCCAGGAGATAGCCAAATCTATCTTTTTCACACATAGATATAAAAAAGAGTACCCTAGAACCATTGATAAAAATATGTATAATTTCCTCAGCAACCTGCAGATCAAAAAGAAAAATGACCATAACATTCACACCCTCAGCCATGCCTTTTTTGAGCTAGTCAACCAATTCAAATATGTCTATACAGGTAATGTGCCCTACAATATCATCATACTAGAAAAACTAGTCAATGATATCTACAAAAAAAATATGGAACTCATCGTAGCATTCAATAAATACACCCTGTCTATAGAAAAGGCTCACGATACCAAATTCAAACGCTATAGAACACTCCAGTACCTCCTCTTTATATTGTTAATTTTGCTTCTGATTTATATATTTACACAGGTAGATGAAATTATTCGGTTTATACAGCAATTTACCAGAACTTCCAACCGCATCATGGAGCGCTCCTCCATCCAAGGCCTAGAACCTATAGATATACTTAGCCACAATGTAGATCTAGATATCGCCACAGACAACTTTAATGCACTAGTCTCAAACATAGATGCATCAATCAAGGTTGCGACAGACTCCACGAGCTATACCATCAAAGCACTAGAAGTCGTAGAGAGCAATATCGGGCTACTCGTCTCACTACTGCACAGAATGCAAGGAGATAAAAAAGAGGAAATGTACAAAAAAGAAGACACCGTCATCGAATCACTAGAGACACTTATGGAGCTCACAGAATACCTCAAAAACCTGAAAAAAGATTTAGAAAGACTCATCTAAATGTTAAACCTGAAATATGCAATAGAATTGCATATTTCAGGTTAAAAAAATTAACCATTTGACCTAAGTCATAGAAATTTCTTGATGGATATATTACAATGCTTATGTTGAGTATTAGATTTGGAAATAGTTTCAAATCTAGACTCTCAAATATCCAAGGAGGAAATATGAGTTACAAACTAAACAAACTTTCCACACTTTTCCTAGGTTCTGCAGTTGCAGCGACAACTATGTTCGCTGGTGGTGCACTAGAGAAAGTCATGAAAGACAGAGGGCTCACGGAAAATGATGTTATTCGTGCAGCAAAAACATACAACCCAACAGGTGGCAGAGATGAGTTTATCGTCTTTAGTTCTGGCGGTCAATCAGGACAAGTGATTGTATATGGTGTTCCTAGCATGAGAATCCTAAAGTATATCGCAGTCTTTACCCCTGAGCCATGGCAAGGATATGGCTATGATGAGGACAGCAAGAAAGTACTCAGACAAGGTAACATCAGAGGTAGAGAGATCAACTGGGGAGACACTCATCACCCTGGACTATCTGAAAAAGATGGCAAGTATGATGGTAGATGGCTAGCTATCAATGATAAAGCCAACCCAAGAGTTGCTATCATCGACCTAGAGGATTTTGAGACTAAGCAGATAGTAGTAAACCCTATCTTCAAATCAGATCACGGTGGGGCTTTCTTTACTCAAAACTCTGAGTATATCATCGAAGCGTATCAGTATGCTGCACCTTTTGACA
>CAZEIN010000273.1:0-3381 GCA_964512425.1 uncultured Sulfurovum sp. | reverse complement strand
TATAAAAGTAGTAGCTCTTTGCCAGTGAGCCCATAAGGGTACCAGCACGTTGCCAGTTGGCCTCAACAAATTCTAGGGCAATAAAGAGGAGGATGAGTTTGGTTGTGCTGTCCATGGTGGTCTATGATTGGTGCGTGTTACGCACCCTACCTTTTCCATTGTTTGATGAGATGTACAAAAACTTCGTAGAGTCCTTCGACTTCTGCGATGCTGGTGCGTTCGTTGGGGGCGTGGATGGTATCATTGATAACCCCAAACTCCACCACATCGATCCCATACTGCCCCATAAAGCGTGCATCACTGGTGCCTCCTGCCGTGGAGAGCTTGGTCTGTACGCCTGTGATGCTCTGAATACTCTGGGTTATTTGCTGTACGATCTTGGAGTCATGCTGGGTGACAAAGGGATATGATCCCTGATCCAGTCTCAGCTCAAAATCCAATCCTTCCAGTACTTGCTCGATATGGGCTCGGACATCCTCCTGGGTGGTGTTGGTAGAGTTACGGACATTGAACATGATCTTGAGCGAGTTTGGGGTAACATTGGTCACCTCCATACCACCTCGGATATCCGTAATTACCATCTGACTTGGGGCAAAATCATCATCGCCATTGTCTAAATTCACGCCTGCAATCTTCTCTAGGATCGGAGCGATCTGATGGACGGGATTGATCGCTTTTTCAGGGTAGGCAGCGTGTCCTTGTCTACCCTGAATCGTAAGGAAGCCATTGATAGAGCCTCTACGGCCAATCTTGATCGCATCCCCAAAGATGGCTTCACAGGTAGGTTCTGCCACCACACAATAGTCAGGCAAAAAGTCCATCTCTTTGAGATGTTTGAGCATGATCTGCGTCCCGTAGGTCGCATCACCCTCTTCATCAGAGGTCAGTAGGATCGAGAGTGTACCATCAAAATGCTCTGTCTCTTTGCACGCTTGGACGAAGGCTGCGACACCACTCTTCATATCCTGTGCTCCTCTAGCGTAGATACTGCTCTCACGAATCAGAGGGTCAAAGGGGCTACTCTCCCAGCCCTCACCTGCTGGCACCACATCCACATGCCCCGCAAAACAGAGGTGCTCTCCCTCCCCAAACTTTTTGTAGAGAAAGAGATTTTTCACCCCTCCTTCATCTACGCTAATCGCCTCATATCCATCCAGATACTCAGTCACTGCCTGCATCAATCCACCATCTGCTGGTGTTACTGATTCTACGGAAAGTATCTTGATAAAAAAATCTATAATATGCATCTGTGAGCTGTCCTTAATGGAGTTTTAACTATAATTATAGCGATACTATAAGCAAACAAAGGTTACAGCTGTGCATATTGACAACACAATTTTGACAAAACTGGAAAAACTCTCCCATCTGCATGTCGACGAGAGTAAAAAAGAGGAGATTATCGGACAACTCTCCGAAATCGTCTCCTATATCGAAAACCTAAGTGAACTCGATACAGATCATCTCGATGCCTCTTTTTCTACACTAGAGGGCGGTACACCTATGCGTGCAGACATCCCCGTCAACCAGCCCCAGATTGGTCAAGATATTCTCTCTCATGCACCACGCCATGAAGATAACTTTTTTGTCGTACCTGCCATTATCGAATAATATATAAAGGAATTTAGCATGTCCAGTGGATCTAATATCAAAAAACTTCTACAAAGTGTCGTCGTACACAAAGCATCCGACCTCCACCTCATCAGTAAAAGTGAACCCTTATTGAGACTTGATGGCTCACTCAAGCCTATCAACCTGCCTATGCTTTCTGGTGCTGATATCGAGGATATGTGTTATGCCCTCATTACCGAGAAACAGAAAAAGCGTTTCGAAGAGTACAATGAATTGGACTTTGCCATAGAGTTCGAAGGAATTGGGCGATTTAGGGCAAACTATTATCGTACGTTAGGAGAGATGGCAGCAGCATTCAGAATTATCCCTATCGATATCCCTTCTCTAGATGACCTTCATTCCCCTGCTGTCTATAAAAAGCTGATTCAGAGAGAAAAAGGACTCATCCTAGTCACTGGACCAACAGGCTCAGGCAAATCAACCACACTGGCAGCCATGCTCAACGAAATCAACATGACAGAATCTAAACACGTAGTCACCATTGAAGATCCCGTAGAGTTCGTCCACCAAAATAAAAAGTGTGTCTTTTCACACAGAGGGGTAGGAGAAGATACAGAGAGTTTCGCTACAGCGATGAAATATGCTATGCGTCAAGATCCAGACATCATCCTCGTCGGGGAGATGAGGGACAAAGAAACCATCGCAGCAGCACTTACCGCAGCAGAAACAGGTCACTTGGTTTTCGGAACGCTACACACCTCCTCCGCTCCAGGTACTATCAACCGTATCATCGATGTATTCTCAGGAGATGAACAGCCACAGATTAGAGCTATGATCTCCTCATCTCTCATCGCCGTTGTCGCACAGGCGCTACTCCCTAGGATCAATAGTGGACGGGTAGCTGCTTCGGAAATACTGGTTACAAACCATGCTATTTCAAACCTCATTCGTGAAGACAAAGTACACCAAATCTACTCTTCTATGCAATTAGGTCAAGAGGGTACAGGTATGACCACACAGACCCAAGCACTCTATAACCTCGTAGCCAACAGTGCTGTCAACAAGAATGTTGCCATGCAATATGCCAATAAACCTGATGAGCTTGCAAAAGCACTTCAACGCATATAGAGTCGCTTTATGAATATACTAACTGGTTTAAATGCTATTGATATCAGTATTATTGTCCTTGTGCTACTCATGTCAATTAAAGGGATAATGAATGGGTTTTTGAGAGAGTTCTTTGGATTTGTCGGACTCATTGGCGGCATCTTCCTCGCCTCTAGATTGTCTGATACTATTGCCAAAGCTATCGATAGCAATCTTTTTCATCTAGAAAATTTTGCGGCACTGAAATTAATAGGTTTTTTAGCTGTACTCGCATTAGTATGGGGGCTTTGTGTATTTATCGGTAATATTATTGTAGGTGTAACGAAAGAGACCCCACACTCTACACTTGATCGACTTTTCGGTTTTCTTATCGCTGGGTCTAAATACTTTTTAATCTTTGCTTTAATTATCTCAGCACTTTTTAGAAGCCCACTGATTAAGGAAAATATGGCCAAAAGTATCAAAAAAAGTCAACTCTATCCACTCTTGGACAGTGTAGGGTCCACACTCATTAACCTTGCTCCGAAACAAAAGAAAATAGAAATTTCCACACGCAAGGAGTCATAAAACAATGATCAGCTATGCCACACTCCTGGAAAATTTCACTGCTCTACTCAAAGAGCAGAAACTAAAATTTACCAGACAGAGAGAGATGATCCTCAAGGTGCTCTATGAGCACAATGGACACTTTTCCCCTGAAGAGAT
>CAZEIN010000272.1:0-4051 GCA_964512425.1 uncultured Sulfurovum sp. | reverse complement strand
CAACACTACCATGAGCCTTTCGGCGAAGCCTTGACCGTGGGGTGGAATTTCCTCGCATGGTGCGTTGGCAAACGCACCCTACGCCTGCATCCCCCAAGACCGCAAAAGAACCTCGTCATACCGTGCATGAGGCGGAATCCACGGTTCATAGAGTCTGATGGCTAGCTAAATCGTGGATCCTGAATCGAGTTCAGGATGACATATCGCAAAACGAGGCGTTGAATATAGAGGGCTACTACCATATCATAGCTCATTTCATCGCCTCGATGGGAATGCATACACAGCATTACAACAAAATGGAATCCGCCGCGACAGAGCAAGTGAAAATGTAGGTCGGGGTGTCCTCTCCCCGACATCTGCTACAACGGCATGAATGGTTGTTTTCTTTTGAATGATGCAATACGAAACCAAAAAGAAAAATGAAACATAAGGGTAATTTGAACATGTGTCGGGGAGAGGACACCCCGACCTACCACAAAACCATGTCCAAAACGGATCTATCATTAAAATTCATAAAACGACAAAGCGGGTCTATCATTAAATATTTTAATGAAGTGGAACAATGTGGTGGAACTTGACAATTATTAATATACTCTCCTACCGAGCCAAGAGGCTCTGACAATAAGAGAGCAATAGGGAGTCTATTTATATCTAAACGTGATACGACCCTTGTCGAGACTATAGGGCGTTAGCTCTACTTTGACCTTGTCTCCTGGGAGGATCTTGATATAGTGCATACGCATCTTGCCAGCGATATGGCAGAGGATGATATGTCCATTCTCTAGCTCCACTCTAAAGGTGGCATTGGGTAATGCCTCCACCACTTTGCCGTCGATTTCAATTACATCATCTTTTGCCATTGTGTTCCTTTTTAAAATCTATTCTTTTTATAGCCATAAACTGTGAAAAGACTGTGCATAAGCTATGCATAACTTATGCCTCTGTCAAAATCACTGCTCTGCCATCTACTACTGCCACCTGATGCTCATAGTGTGCTGTACGCAACCCATCCTCACTCACCACCGACCACTCATCTGCTAGCAGTACAGGAGTACCACTCTTTTGACATACCATTGGCTCCAAGCAAAAAATCATACCGTTTTTAATCTTGGGGCCTTGCTTTGGCTTGCCTTCGAGATAGTTGGGGATGTTTGGTTCATCATGAGGCTTGGTGCCGATGCCATGCCCACAATAGTCACGCAGTGGCACAAATCCCCTAGAGATGATAAAATCTTCCAACACCTTGGTAAGCTCTTTAAAACGCATCCCCACATGGATACGCTCTATCGCATGATAGAGTGCATCCTTGGAGCAGGCGATCAGTGCTTCATCTGTAGCTGAAATCTCTCCTACTGCCATCGTAATGGCCGCATCGCCATAATATCCATCGAGTTTAGTGCCAATATCCAATCCCAGTATATCACCTTCTTGAAGAATGGTCTCATCTGGTACACCATGTATACAGACCTGATTGAGTGAAGTACAAACAGAGCCCGTAAAGCCATAGAGCCCTAAAAAAGAGGGTTCCGCACCTAGATCACGAAGATAGGCTTCACCGATACTGTCAATCTCTTTGAGTGTCATGCCCGCACGGACAATAGAGTGTAGATGTTGGAGTGTTTTGCCAACGATCGAGCCAGCTGCACGCAGCTTCTCGATTTCATTTGGCTTGCGAAGTGCAATCGCCATTAGAGACCTACATTTCCTAGGACTTCATATTGGTTCATGGTTCGCTGTGCTTCAATCTTACGCATGGTATCAAGTGCCACCTGTACGATAATCAGTACCGCTGTTCCACCAAAGTAGAAAGAAGCACCCATCCCATTAATCATCATAAAGGGTACCGTAGAGATAATCGCTAGATAAATCGCACCTGTAACGGTCAATCTACTGGCTACTTCATTCAAGAACTCTTTGGTATGCTCACCTGGGCGTACACCTGGGATAAATCCACCCTGACGCTTTAGGTTATCTGAGATATCTTTGGCATTGAACTGAATCGATGCATAAAAGAATGCAAAGAAAATAATCATCAGAAATGTCGCCACATTGAAAACGATGCCACCAGGAGCTAGCAAGTCTGCAATCGCAGTGACTGTACTGTTGGTACTCGCTTGTAGCATTGTTAGTGGAAACATCAATACCGCAGAGGCAAAAATCGGAGGAATAACCCCAGAGATATTCACACGTACTGGGATATAGTTCATCACTCTTTTGTTTTGATTCTGCATGATGGTTTTACGTGAGTAACTGATAGGCACTCTACGCTCTCCCAACTCTACATAAATAATCGCCAAAATCGTCACAAGCATAATCGCCGCAATCGCCAATACCGAAAGGAAGTTCATCGTACCCGCATTGACAGAGTTTACTGTGTTGGTAATGGCCGCAGGAATCCCTGAAACAATACCCGCAAAAATAATCAATGAGATACCATTACCGATACCTTTTTGCGTAATCTGCTCACCGATCCACATCAGTAACATCGTACCTGTGAGCATCGAGAATGTTGCGAGAACCGTAAAGGTCGTCTGATCAATCATGATCGCACCCTGCCCGCCTGAACCCATAGAACGGAGTCCTATAGAAACACCAATCGCCTGAACAACAGTAATAAAGATGGTGAAGTAACGAATAATCTGCATATATTTCTGCATACCATCACGCTCTTTTTTCATCTGACCCAATGCTGGGAATGTCGCTGCGAGAAGCTCCATGACGATAGAGGCAGTAATGTAGGGCATGATACCCAGAGATATCACGGAAAATCGCTGAACTGCACCACCACTGAACATGTTGGCAAGACCCAACCCGTTGTTTGAATTTTGATCAAAAAAGCTCTTGATCACATCCAGGTCAACGCCTGGAACTGGGATATAGGCTAAAACTCTATAAGCAAAAAGAAACCCCAATGTAATGAGGATTTTTTGAGTTAGCGCATTTCCCATAACTAGTTACCGCTTGTGGTTACTGCGTCATCTTTGATTTTGGCAGCAAGATCTTTCGCACTTATACCAATCAATTTCACGCGCTTGACACTCTTGGCAAGCTTATGTACAGAAGCGATACTCTCTAGTGTAATCTCTTCTAGCGCTGCTACTGCTTTAATCTTCTCTACGTTGATTACATAAGGCTTGATGACTCTTGATGTGAATCCAACTTTTGGAACTCTTTTGATGAGTGGCATTTGACCACCTTCAAAACCTCTTTTTTGGCTGTAACCAGATCTAGATTTTTGACCCTTGTTACCACGTCCTGCAGTTTTACCTGTACCTGAACCCTGTCCACGACCTACTCTTTTTCTGTTACGAGTAGAGCCTGGTGCTGGTTGTAAATTATGCAAACCCATAACTGCTCCTTAACCTTTGATTCTAGTAAGTGCTTCTACGGTACATCTTACTAGGTTGTTTGGATTGTTAGATCCGATTGATTTGGCGATAACATCTTTGATGCCTGCCAACTCGATCACTGGTCTAGCTGCTCCACCTGCGATGGTACCTGTACCCTCACTGGCTGGTTTGAGGATGATACGGCTGGCATTAAACTTGTGCTCGATATCGTGGGCAATGGTTGTGCCTTTGATATTGACCTTTACAAGCTGCTTGAATGCATCATCTACTGCTTTTTTGATCGCATCTGGTACCTCTTTGGCTTTACCAAAACCATACCCTACTGTACCATTCTTGTCACCAACAACCACAAGTGCAGTAAATCTAAATCTTCTACCGCCCTTGACAACTTTGGTTACACGGCCAATATTTACGATTGCTTCTTCGAAGTCTTCTCTGTTTATATTTTCCATTTAGCTTCCCTTAAAACTTGATGCCAGATTCTCTAAGAGCATCCGCAAATGACGCAACAACGCCGTGATATAGATAACCATTTCTGTCGAATACGATTGACTCTATGTTTGCTGCTTTTAGCTTATCTGCCATATCTTGGGCTACTTTTTTGGCATCTTCAGCATTGGCTTTTAGACCCAATTTGTTACCATCTGAATGAGCTAGTGTTGTACTTGCATCATCATTGATAGCTTGAGCATAAAAATGCT
>CAZEIN010000271.1:0-4140 GCA_964512425.1 uncultured Sulfurovum sp. | reverse complement strand
CGCTTGCGGGTGAGCTCGAAAGATCGAGTAAAGGGTGCATTGAGCGAAGCGTAGCTCCCAGGCGCTTCAAACTGGCTCATATCGAGTTTCATGAGTTTGACGTAGCTTTTGTTGATAAACGCTTGCACCTGAGGAGAGAATTCCCTGCTGGCAAACTTGCCAAAAAGAGTGGAGATGGCAGCACTGTAGTGTCTAGTCATCGGTTTCCAGCCTCCCGTAGTGAGTCAGAGCATCTTGCATCAGTGAGATGTGGTAATCCTCTTGGTAATTGATAAAATCAAAGAAGTCTGCTAGCTCTGGACTATCTTTGATCACTGCATCGGAGAGTTCACGACACATCTCCTTTGCAGCTTTCTCCTCCTCTATACCGTCTTTGAGGAACTGTTTGACATCGGTGATCTGGTAGAGGCTCTTATGAATCGTACGTGGCACACCCAGGATACCCATCTCAGCCATCATCTGACCAAAACTACGTAGATGAAATTGGCTTTCATCAATCATAATCTGGAAAATATGGTTGAGAAACGCGTCAGAGCTATGGGCTTGAAGATAGTTGTAGATGAGAATCAACTCATACTCTTTGTAACTCTCCTCAAAGAGAAACAGCGTCAATGCATCCGTTGCCTCCGCAGTCAATGCAATGCCATCAAGCGTACGAGAGGTGTCAAATGCTCTGATCTCCTCATCAGGCATCTTGGCTAGGGTTGCTTTGATATATTTGAGATCGCTGGTGATACGCTGGGCTAACGCTGCATCTGGACAGCTGATGATTTGGAGATCTAGCTCAGTGATGCGTCTGCTGATATTGTCTAGTATGACGCTTAGTCTCTCTACTTTGACAGGAATCGTATCGCGATCATAATCATAGGTCTCTCCTGTAGCAATCAGATATTTCTCTAGCCATGTGAAGTGACGGAAAATGATTCCTGAGAAATCATACAGCTTCGTTCTGTTCTCTGTACGGCTCATAAAACCTGCCATCAGTACCTCTAGCCATAATTCATGGGTCTTAATCAATAGTGTTTTCATGCTTCCTCCTCCTCAACTACACAACTGTTTTCTATTTTGTAGGTGATAGATCCAAAGCTAGCATCCAATTGCTTGCTACGATAGGTATCCATCGCCGCCTGTAGAGAGAGTGCTACCATCTCTGAACATGCTGCATCCTCTGGGGGAACATGCTCTAGCATCCCTAGTGTTACAGCGATCAGCTCTTCGGCTCTGGGAAAGCTGATGCCTTTTGCCTCTTGGGTGACTACTGAGCCTGCTACTACGGTGGTCATGCAGCCTATGGCCTCAAATTTGATATCCTCTATTTGTGGGATATTTTCCTCTTGTATAATGCGCAGATAAATAATGACCTTTTCACCATTTTCTGGATTTTCACCGATGCCTATCGCATCTGGCTCCTCCAATCTCCCGTAGTTTTTGGGATCTGACATATGTGCTATGAGCTCTGCATCTACTTCTGTCATCTGTTACCTTTATCCTAAAATCACTGAATTATACCAAAAATAAGCCCATTAGAGTATAATTTCGATCAAGAGATACAGATATCATTCAAGGAAAAACTATGGGAAGAGCGTTTGAATACCGTAAAGCAGCAAAAATGAAACGATGGGGCACCATGTCCAGAGTGTTCCCCAAGCTAGGAAAAATTATCACTATGGCAGCCAAAGATGGTGGTCAAGATCCAGACATGAACCCCAAGCTCCGTACTGCCATCCTCAATGCCAAAGCACAAAACATGCCCAAGGACAACATCGAAGCAGCTATCAAGCGTGCCTCAGCCAAGGATGCCGCAGATATCAAAGAGATCACCTATGATGTCAAAGCCCATCACGGAGTGCAGATGATCGTCGAGTGTGCCACAGACAATAACACCCGAACCGTCGCCAATGTCAAAGCGATCCTCAGCAGAAATGGTGGGGAGATGCTCCCCTCTGGCTCACTCAATTTCATGTTTACCCGCAAAGCGGTCTTTGTGATCGATAAGACTGAGGAGATGGATAGCGAAGCGCTGGAGCTAGATCTCATCGACTATGGACTAGAGGAGATCGAGGAGGATGTCGAACCCCAAGAGAATGGTGACGACCTGCCTATCCTGAGAATCTATGCCGAGTTTGCTTCATTTGGCGAAATGGTCAAAGCCTTTGAAGCGCGTGAAATAGAGCCTAAAAAATCTACCCTAGAGTATATAGCCAACACCCCCGTAGAGCTAGATGACAAACAGCTCGAAGAGGTAGACAGCCTCATCGACAAACTCGAAGAGGATGAAGATGTGCAGACGGTGTTTACTAATATTAATTAGGTGTACGTCTTGTTGGGCGTCATCTACTGCCCATACACCTCTACAAATGCCTCATACCCTCCCTCAAAGTCAATCACACTACCATCTTCGTTGAGCTTGATGATACGGTTGGCATAGGCATCTACTAGCTTTCTATCGTGTGAGACACAGATTACGCCGCCTTGGTAGTTGTGTAGTGCTTCGCCCAATGCGATAATCGCTTCGAGGTCGAGGTGGTTGTTGGGCTCATCGAGTACGAGAAAGTTGGCAGCATCCATCATCATCTTGGAGAGCATCACGCGGTGCTTCTCCCCTCCTGAACACGCATTGACTAGTTTCTTCTGCTCCTCTCCACTAAAGAGCATACGCCCTAGCGTCTTGCGGATATCATCGATATGCCATTTGGGATCAAATCCCTGTATCCACTGAGGCAGCTGCTCATCGCCCACTACCACATCGGTAGCATTTTGTGGGAAATAGGTTGTCGTGACTGTCTGTCCCCAGTTGAACTGACCCTCATCTGCCTGAAGTTTCTCCATGAGAATCTCTAGGAGCGTGGTCTTACCTACACCATTGGCACCGATGAGTGCAATCTTGTCTCCAGGGTTGATTTTGATGCTCAACGCTTCAAACACTTTCTCGCCATCATAACTCTTGGAGAGATTGATAACCTCAAGCACCTCATTGCCCGTGTCACGATGTGGCTTGAACATGATAGAGGGATCACGGCGACTAGAGAGCTTTATCTCCCCTACATCTAGCTTGTCGAGCTGTTTTTGACGGCTGGTGGCTTGCTTGGCTTTGGAGGCATTGGCAGAGAATCTGGCGATAAATTTTTCTAGCTCTTCTTTCTCTTTGAGGGCTTTACCCCTGTCAGTTTCGGCTTGTTTGGCGAGGAGATTGGCAGCGATATACCAATCATCATAGGTACCTGTAAATTCGCGGATATTCTGAAAATCCAGATCGAGGATATGGGTCACAACACCATTGAGGAAGTGTCTATCATGTGAGATGACCACGAGTACTCCTTCGTGGCGTTTGAGCTCCTCTTCGAGCCATGAGATGGTCTCGATATCGAGGTTGTTAGTGGGCTCATCGAGCAGGAGGATATCGGGCTTGAGGAAAAGCACTTGTGCCAGCAGGACCTTGAACTTGTCACCGCCAGTGATCGAGCTCATCAGCTCCTCATGCTGCTCTACGGGAAAGCCCAGCTTACTCAAAAGCTTCTCTATCTTGACATCACTCTCATACGTAGGATCTTCATCCGCACAGATCATCTCCAGCTCTCCGAGGCGGTTATTCACCTCGTCACTGTCAAAATCTCCCTCCATATAGAGCCGCTCTTTCTCTTTTTGGGCATCATAGAGCTTTTTGTTGCCATAGAGCACGGCATCTTTGAGACTAAACTCCTCAAATGCATACTGATTCTGACTGAGTGCACCCAGTCTGGCTCCTGGCTGTATCTGCACCTCTCCATCTGTGGACTCTAGCTCTCCTGAGAGAATCTTCATAAAGGTTGATTTACCCGCCCCATTGGCACCAATGAGCCCATAGCGTTTACCTGCATCAAGTGTGATACTGATCTTGTCGAACAGTACCCGTTTGCCATAGCGTTGTGTGAGTTTGACTGTACTGAGCATACGTATCTCCTAATAGTGTCATCTGTATTGTATATTCTGAGTTAATAGTAATGCGATTCTATCGAAATGTTCTGAAAGTAGCCACACATGCCTGCAGATTTGGTATAAGCACTGAGAAAGAGTATGGAGAAAAAAGAAAAAACCTCAGACCAGAGGCAAAGGCGGGGAGCCTTTATTTTTCCTACTCCTGTAGTAGGCATACCCTGCGTG
>CAZEIN010000270.1:0-4707 GCA_964512425.1 uncultured Sulfurovum sp. | reverse complement strand
AGAGCATTCTCTTTAGTATAGGGCTTTTTTGAGAGTTTTTTGAGATCGCTCACGCAAGTATCTAGATAGTGAATGAGGTTTTTTACTTTAGGGTCACGGATATTCTTTTGTAGAACAGCATGTGCTTCTTCTATTGTGCCTATTGTCTGCATGAGAGACTGAGACTTGTAATCACTCATGAGTTTTTCGGAGAGTATCTCCTGCTTTTTTACGATATGCATGAGTTGTTTCTTTGAAACAGATGCCTCTATACCAACGATTCCAAACAGTGATACAAGTACCAATGCGACCAAACTTTTCTTTATCATAACGACTCCCTTGTATCAAATAGTATCAGGAAGTATCTTAAGGTTTCTTTATATTAAAAAATATACAAGTATTGGGTCTCTGTCATTTTACTTATAATTTTTTCAAAAATTCCGTTTTCAAAAAGATCATAGTGCCATTGACTCGTCCTTGGATATGGGTAGGATCGCCCTGTGCCATTTTGATGTTTTTGACGGTTGTGCCCTGCTTGGCAGTAAATCCTGCGCCTTTGACAGGGAGGTCCTTGATGATAGAGACACTATCTCCCTCCATGAGAATGTTACCATTACTATCTCGTGTAGGCTCTACATGCTCATCCGCTAGTCCCTCCTCTGCCCACTCTTGGACTTCTGGCTCTAGGTAAAGCATATCAAGCATATCTTGCGGCCAACCCTCTGCAGAGATTTTTTTGAGTATCCTGTAGGCACTCACCTGTACCGCAGGTGCTGGACTCCACATACTGTCATTGAGACATCGCCAATGATTAGGGTTCTGCTCTGGATTATCCAACAAGGCTGCACATTCACTGCAGACCAATACTGACTGTTCAGCACTGCCATCACTTGGAAGCACCCCCATTACGCTGAGCCCCTCAGTGTTGGCGCACAGTTCACACTGATTCCCGCTTCTTTCTATCAATGATTGTTCTACATTCATCACTATCCTTTGTTATATGAGTCAATTATTTTTATCGAATTCTATCTATATCGCTCTTAATCCAAAATTATCTATTTTTTTCTACCCTAGAGTAAGAAAATTTAACTGCAAGAAAACATTATAATGTTATAATTACTCACTATGAAAAAAACAGACTTTGACCTTATTATCATTGGTGGTGGTGCCACGGGAGCTGGCATTGCTCTAGATGCTTCATTGCGTGGGCTTAGTGTGGCACTCTTTGAGCAAAATGACTTTGGTGAGGGCACCAGTAGTCGCAGTACCAAACTCGTCCATGGTGGCGTACGCTATCTCGAGGCTGCTGTCAAACGACTAGACAAAGCCCAGTATGCGCTGGTACGTGAGGGGCTCAAGGAGCGTCAGCTTTTTTTGAGCAATGCCAGACACCTCGCACATCCCATAGAGCTCATCACGCCACTCTACAAGTGGTGGGAGGTGCCCTATATCTATGCAGGACTCTTTCTCTATGATCTCATCTCTGGAAAAGCATCACTGGGTAGGAGCAAACTCCTCAGCCGTGCCAAAGCCCTCTCTCTCAATCCAGCCATCAATGCAGAGGGTCTCAAGGCAGCCGTCAGCTACTATGATGGTGCCTTCAATGACAGCCGCATGGTCATCGCTCTACTCCAGAGTGCTGAAGCTAATGGGGCAAAAGTATACAATCATCACCAAGTCACTACGCTACACAAAGAAGCAGGCAAACTCTCTGCTGTCACAGTAACAGACAAGATCACAGGAGAGCAGAGAGACCACCATGCCTCCGTCATCCTCAATGCCACGGGACCCTTTGTAGACAGGATACGACAGCTAGACGACCCAGCATGCAAACCGATGATCCAAGCCAGCAGCGGTATCCATATCATTGTAGACAGCAGGTTTCTCCCCTCCCCCAAGGGCATCATGATACCAGAGACCAGCGATGGCAGAGTACTTTTCGTACTCCCCTACCAAGGCAAATGCATGATCGGCACCAGTGATAATCCCTCTGCCCTCACGGAACATCCAGAGGTTACCGATACCGAGATAGGCTACCTACTGGACAATGTCAACCATTACTTCGGTATCAAAGTCACTCCAGATGATATCCTCGGGTATTTTTCAGGACTGCGCCCACTATTGGTTCATGATGACACCGAGGATACTGCTATGCTGGTACGTGAGCATATCGAAACGTTCTCTCCCTCTGGACTGCTCACTATCGCAGGAGGCAAATGGACAAGCTACCGCAGTATGGCGGAGTCAGCCGTAGATATAGTACTCAAAGAGCTAGGCAAAGACCCACAAACAGAGCCTTGTCACACAGAACACTACGCCCTCATAGGCTCACAGCATCTCTCAGAGGAGACCACGCTACCAAAGCATCTCATCCAACGCTACGGTGACCAAACTTCCAAAGTCCTAGAGATAGCTGCCCGAGAGGAAACAGCACTGCTCCATCCTGATTTGGATATCAGCGAAGCAGAGCTACGCTACTGTATCCGGCATGAGTATGTACGTAAGCCCTTGGACTTTATTGTCCGTAGAGTAAACTTGGGGTTAGTGAATCAAAAACAAGCGAGCGAGACAGTACATCACGTCTCTACAATTCTACAGGAAGAGTTGGGATTTTCCAATAATAAAATACAACTATTAGAAGAAGAATCCCTAAGTATATTAAATGAAGCTATTTAGTCACAATAGTTAAATGGTTTTGCAATAGTCCTCAATGCTTTGAAAGCAGAATAGGGCTATAATCTACATTTTACAAAAGGAGCAAGGAGATGATGTTAAGAAAAATATTACTCCCTATTATATTGATATTTTTGGCGTATGGATTTTGGATTAGTCCAGACTTCAAAGAGATCTCAGCAGGTGTTGCCATATTTCTATTTGGAATGTTGGCATTGGAGGAGGGGTTCAGAGCCTTTTCAGGTGGTGTGTTGGAGAAGATCCTCCATGTTTCAACCAACAAACTTTGGAAGAGCATCAGTTTTGGATTTGTCAGCACTGCGATTATGCAGTCTAGCTCCCTGGTTTCTGTTCTTACCATCTCTTTTATCGGCGCGGGACTCATCGGACTGACTCAAGGTATCGGTATCATCCTAGGCGCCAACATCGGTACCACGACAGGTGCATGGCTCATGGCTGGATTTGGACTCAAGGTCAAAATCTCTGCCTATGCCATGCCAATGCTGGTCTTTGGTGTGATTCTCATCTTTCAAAAAGCCAAATCTCTCAAGGGTATCGGCTATGTACTCGCTGGGCTTGGCTTCCTCTTTTTAGGTATTCATTATATGAAAGAAGGCTTTGAATCCTTCAAAGACAGTATCGACCTGGCATCTTTTGCTGTAGGAGGACTCAAGGGACTACTGATTTATATAGGTATCGGTATTTTAGCCACTGTCGTCATGCAGTCTTCGCATGCTACTATCGTACTGATATTGGCTGCTCTCTCTGTGGGGCAGATTACCTATGAAAATGGTATTGCTCTGACCATTGGTGCCAATATCGGTACTACTATTACTGCTATCATTGGCTCACTCAGCTCCAATATTGATGGCAAGCGGCTCGCTGGTGGACATTTGATTTTCAATGTTGTTACAGCCACCATTACGGTACTGATTTTTTCACAGGTATTAGATGTAGTCAAAGTCATTGCAGATTATATCGGTATCGCACCCGACAACCATACACTCAGACTAGCTGTATTTGACTCGCTCTTCAAAATCATGGGAGTGGTCCTGTTTATCCCCTTTGTTGATACACTTGTACGATTCCTCGAACGCACACTCAAGAAAAAAGAGAGTACAGAAATCCTCTTGATAGATGAAGCAAAATTTCTCAACGACTCTGCACTAGAATTCCCTGCTACCACACTCAAAGCCACACTCGATGAATCCAAGCGACTGCTAGATAATGCGATGGATATCATTGCCAAAGCACTAGGCATCAATACCAGTAAACTCTTCTCAGATCTTGATATGGAGGCTGTTTTTGCTGATGGATGTTGCAGCAGTACTATTGATATCGAAGAGGCGTACAAGAAAAAACTCAAAGGCATCTATGGAGAGGTTGTAGAGTTTATCATCCGAGCCCAATCCAATATGGAAAAAGAGTATATCAATAGTTACTATAGCATCAAACTGGCCAATCGAAATACCATTGAAGCTGTTAAAATGACCGAACAACTCCAGCACAATCTAACTACCTATCTCCATAGTGATAACGAGCATATCAGAGAGCAATACATCAAGATGATCAAGCGTATCGCCAAACTTTTACGCAGAATCCATCTCATCACACTCACAGATGACAAAGCCAAAGCAATGGATCTCCTCCAAAAAGCTAAAAAAATTCTAGCCAAAAATGATATTGTTGCCAATGGCAAACTAGACAAGCTCATTCGCGGAAACCATATCGACCATATTATGGCATCTTCTTTGATGAATGATAGTGCCTATACCAACAACATCATCAAGAGCCTTATTGTCTCTACTGGTGTACTCTGGATAGACCCTACTATTGATATAAGAATCTACAGAGAAGAGATATTTCTCGATAAGGAAAAATCCATATAACATCATAAGATTATGATGTTATATCTACTCTTGTTTTTTCAACTGTTCTTTGCTATAATGGCATTGCTATAAACCCAAATTCAATCCAAGAAAGAGAGGCTTCAAGACATGAACGCTACCAAAACAATCCTTTTCAATCCTGGTCCAGTAATGGCATCAGAAAGAG
>CAZEIN010000269.1:0-2136 GCA_964512425.1 uncultured Sulfurovum sp. | reverse complement strand
GCATCATCGTCCGCCCCAAAGAGACCGATCTACTCGGACTCATCGAGGCGGGTGCCTATGACTATCTCTATATCTACAAATCCGTAGCAGAGCAACACGGGCTCAAATATATCACCCTCCCGCCAGAAGTGAGCCTCAAGGACAAGCAATTTAGTGACATTTACAAACATGCATCTATCCAGATATCAGGTAAAAAACCAGGCACATTCATCACCAAAAAGGGTGCAGCAATGGTCTACGGCATCACCGTAGTGCAAAATGAGAAAAAGAGTTTGCCTAGAAACCCAGAGGGAGCGGTCAAGTTTGTCAACTTTGTTCTCTCTGCTGAGGGGCAGGAGATTATGAGGCAGAATGGTCAGGGCATTATCCATCCTCCTGTCGTGACGGGTGACAGCAGCATCCTGGGGCACTGATGCTACGCATCCAGAATCTCACCCTCCGCAAAGAGCGTTTTGTACTAGAGAATATCTCACTAGAGGTAAAGCAGGGCAGCTACTTTGTCATCCTGGGCAAAACTGGTAGTGGCAAGACCATGCTACTCGAATCCATCGCAGGGATTCAGGAGATAGAGGGTACGCTCTACTGGGACGAGGAGGAGATCACGACTCTCCCCCCACAGAAGCGAGGATTTGGGTTTGTCTATCAGGATTTTGCACTCTTTCCCAATATGAATGTACGCAAAAATATCCTCTATAGTGCCAGATATAGAGAGATAGAGGGTGGTGTGCAGCTCTTTGAGGATGTGGTGGCGTTTTTACAGATTGGACATCTGCTAGATCGTACCATCACTCACCTAAGTGGCGGAGAGAAGCAACGTGTAGCGATTGCCAGAGCGATCTGTGCCAGACCCAAGCTCCTGTTGCTCGATGAACCCCTCAGTGCAGTCGATCCCACATTTAAAAACAGTATCATGAAATCCCTACGTGAGATGCGCATACGCTATGACATCACCATCATCCATGTGACGCACAATTTCAAAGAAGCAGCCTTTCTCGCTGATGAGATAGCAGTAGTCCTCGATGGCAAGCTCCTACAGGTAGGGCAGAGTCATGAAGTCCTCAATCATCCCAACAGTGTCGAGGTGGCACGCTTTTTGGGCTTTAAAAACATCCTGCCAGCCTCTGTCTTGGATAACCAGAGAGAGGGGCTTTTTTCTGTAGATCCCAATGCGATACTTTTTTCTCACAAGCAGGTTGCAGATGAGCAGTGTCTACCGTGCCGTATCACTGAAGTCATCGGTATCGCAGACCACTACAAGGTTTTTGCTCAGGTAGAGGAGGTACAGTTCTTTGCCAAAGTGCCTAAAAATATGTTCCAAAAGTTGGGGCTTGCAGAGGGTACCCACTGCTATCTCTGTATCAAAACAGCAGATGTGGTGTACGTATGAGACGAGATAGAGGGTTTTTGCTGCTGTTTCTGTTTCTGAGCTCTTTTGTGCTGCTCTTTTTGATGCTGCCGTTGATGGGGCTCTTTTTCAATGTTGGATTTAGTGGCTTGGGGGGAGCCCTGTCTGACCCTGAGGTGCTACAGAGTATCTGGTTGACGATACGTACAGCATTTTATGCCGTCTGTATCGTGGCGGTGACAGGTATCCCACTGGCATATCTCATCGCTCGTTATACGTTTTGGGGCAAATCTATACTGGAGTCTCTGTTGGATATCCCCGTGATGGTGCCTCATACGGCTGCTGGTATCGCATTGTTGGTGGCATTTGGTAGTGGCACAGTGGCGGAGTGGCTCTCTACTATGGGGCTAGAGCTGATCGATAGCACTACAGGTATCATCGCTGCAATGATGTTTCTCTCGGCTCCTTTTCTCATCAATGGTGCCAAAGAGGGCTTTCGCAAGGTCGACCCCAAGCTAGAGAGTGTTGCCCGAACACTGGGTGCTAGCCCTCTACAGGCATTTTTCTCCATCGCCCTGCCCAATGCCAGAAATGACATCATTAATGGTGCCCTCATGATGTGGAGCAGGGGGCTTGGTGAGTTTGGTGCAGTGGTCATCATCGCCTACCATCCAATGGTAGCTCCCGTACTCATCTACGACAAGTTCAACAGCTACGGACTCCAATACTCTGCACCTGTGGCTGCTTCGATGATACTTGTTTCCGTGGTACTGTTTCTGGCAGTACGAATG
>CAZEIN010000268.1:0-4034 GCA_964512425.1 uncultured Sulfurovum sp. | reverse complement strand
GAAGCTGTTGAAAGTACTTTGACCTTGCTACTCATCTGCTGTAGTGGGATAGTATTGGCAACGACCAGCTCATCCAACTCTCCTGCATCGATACGATCATAAGCAGGACCAGAAAGTACAGGATGCGTACAACACGCCATCACTGAGGTAGCACCCAAATCTCTGAGTGCTTTGGCAGCCTTCATCATGGTGCCAGCAGTGTCGATCATATCATCAATCATAATTACATCTTTTCCATCCACTTCACCTATGACATTCATTACCTCTGACTCATTGGCTTTTTCTCTCCGCTTATCGATAATGACCATATCAAGCCCTAGCTTTTTGGCAACGTATCTAGCTCTGGCTACACCACCTACGTCTGGAGACGCAATGATAGGGTTAGGAAAATTCTTTGCCTTGATATAGTCCATAAACAAAATAGCACCATAGAGGTTGTCCACAGGGATATCAAAGAACCCTTGTATTTGTGATGCATGCAGATCCACAGTCACCATTCTGGTAATTCCCGCCGTTTCCATGAGATTGGCTACGAGTTTGGCAGAGATAGGTACACGAGGTGCTGCTTTTCTATCCTGTCTAGCATAACCATAATAAGGCACCACCGCAGTGATTGATCTGGCAGAAGAGCGTTTGAATGCATCAGTCATGATGAGTAGTTCCATCAGATTTGCATTGGCCGGAGCAGAGGTAGGCTGAATAATAAATACATCTTTCCCACGTACGCTTTCTGCGATCTGTACCGATATCTCACCATCAGAAAATCGTTTGATAGTCACAGGAGAGAGTGGCATCTCTAGATATTTAGCTACCTCTTGGGCAAGCGCTTCGTTTGCAGTACCAGAAAAAAGCATATAACTACTCATTGTATTACCTTCGCATTGTATAAAGTGTGGTATTTTACTGTATTGTTAATAAAAAGGCGGTGATTCAAACCTATTTCAAAGCAGCGAATGACTAAACTATCGGTAATCAAAAAGAAGATTGGCATATGATACGGAAAACATTCAGAAAAAATCGGGACAAACCTCAAGGCAAGATAGATAGATTGATAGAGAAGTACAATCTCCCCAGAGAGTATCTCTCTGTCAATCGAAAATCCATCTCACGTGGTATCTGGTTTGGACTGTTTTGGGGCTTTATCCCTATGCCATTTCAAATGCTGGGCGTGATGGCTCTGACACCTTTTATACGGTTTAATGTCGCTATTGCTATTGCTATGGTTTGGCTCTCCAACCCCTTTACTATGCCACCTATGTATTATATGGAGTATCTCACGGGAAATTTCATATTGGGATGGGAAGGAATCAGCAACATAGAGCTCACCATGCACTGGTTCAAGAGCCACTGGGATCAGATTCTAATTCCTCTCTATGTAGGTACTGCTTTTTATGCTATTATAGTCTCAACACTTATTTATACACTGATAAATTGGCTCTGGATTCGTTCTGCTAGACACGACTGGAGACAGCGGAAGAAATCATAGCGATATACTTTCCATTATCCCCTACATACCTAAGCCCCATTTTTGCACACATTACTTCAAAGGTTCGTGGAGCAAAAAAGACGATATGTGTAGGGTCTCTACGGTAGTACCATCGGAGATACGCTTCTCTCTCGGAACAAGTAAACGCTGTTCTGATTGCCAATATGCCATTGGGATTCAAGAGAGATACAAGCGTAGCAAAGACCGCCATCGGGTCATGCAGATGCTCAAAAACCTCCACAGAGGTAATCAGGTCATACTGGTGCTCTCGATAGCTATTGTCGGGATGATAGATCGGATCATAGACTCTGCTCTGCATGCCTTGTTCTGTCAGCATGTCTGCTAGTAGTGTACTCCTGCCGCAACCAAAATCCAGTGCTGTAACTGGTGTATCCATCTGAGGCAAGACAAAATCCAGAAACTGCTGAAAGTATCTGCGGTATCCCTCATCTTCTGGATCGTTTTCATGCAGATCATAGCGTGTTTTTTGTAGGATGAAATCTTCATGGCTCTGAGGATCTTTAAATATCACGCCACAGTGGCTACAGCGATAAGTCTCTACTGCCATTTGAGTATCTGTAAATGCCTCTGTTGCCGAGTCACATATTAGACATTGCACGAGAGGAGTCTCCCCGCAAGACCGCTAAACTGATCGAGCTTCTCTTGTGTGGCCGTGATTGTCCAGGATACCTCTGTGGAAAACTGCTTTTCGGTTTCCACTATTCCTACCTGCTCCAGTAGATACTCCACCCTCTGAACATCCGAGTAGCTCGTCTCATAGGAGAGAATATGAAGTTTTTCATATCTTTTAATATCAGATGCAGCAATAACCTCTTTTGTGGCCTGTGTATAGGCCCTGACCAATCCACCGATCCCTAGCTTGGTGCCTCCAAAATAGCGTACGATGAGCACGGCTGTGTTGATCATCTCCTCTCCCCTGAGGACATTGAGAGCAGGTACTCCTGAGCTACCCTTGGGCTCTCCATCATCAGAACTGTTCTCTACGATCTGATCGTAGGCATTGAGGTATCGCAGGGCATAGACCACATGACGGGATTTGGGGTGTTCTATGCGTAGTCTCTCTTGGAGCCCCTCGAACTGAGAGATAGGAACTAGATGGGCGATAAACTTGGACTGCTTGATCTCTACAGTAGCGGTACTGGATGCCTCAATACTGTTCATCACAGTAACCTCTGGAGATATTGATAGAGCTTGAGTCCAAGAAAGGCTCCGATGGTATCTGCACCGATATCTGCCCAGTCCGCACTGCGCGTAGGGGTAAAATACTGGGATGCTTCGATACATGCCCCATAGCCAATCAAGAATGCCAAACTCTGAAAATAACTGAGTCTGAACCCTAGACGTAGCAGTAGACCCAGCACCACAAAGGCAAACATGTGGTTAGCCTTGTCAGACCATGCAAAGTGTGGGGCTTGATCCTGTGGGAGCATGGCGAGTATGTAGATTGCTATCAGAGCAATGACAAAGAGCGTCCCAAATAACTTGCGATATCTATACAGCTGAAATCTGTGCAACGATACACTCCACAAACGCATCACTCTCATTGGGGCATTTTGCCACACGGTACGCCTCATAGCCAATCTTGTCTGCAATCTCCCTATGCTCGATATCCAGCTCAAAAATCGTCTCAGAGTTATCTATTGTAAATGCCAATGGATAGATGAGGACTTTGAGATGTTGTGGCTTGCGAAGTACATCGATGAGATTGGGCTCGAGCCACTCCCCTGAGCCCACTTTGGACTGATAGACCAGGCGGATAGAGCGAAAATCCACCCCCCGCTCTGCCAAGGCACGTTTGATTGCTGCTGCATTGAGCTCTATCTGTTGCTGATAAGGGTCTCCTGCCTCGATGATACGCATGGGCAATCCATGCGCAGAGAGGAGTAGATCATAGTCACTAGCCTCCTCGCTACCGAGTGCCTCCATGATTCCCGCCACTTGCAATGCAACATACGCTGGATCACTATGGTAGGGCTCGACGACTGTGAGTGTAGGACGGTAGCCTAGCACCTCACACTGTGCTTCTGCATCCTCTACTGAGGAGCGTGTCGTTGTCGTAGAGTACTGTGGATACATCGGAAAAAGTACAATCTCCTCAATCCCCATCTGCTGATATATACGCAAAGCATCCAGAGCAAACGGAGGCACATACCGCATCGCAGGACGCACAGGTAACCCTAGACGCTGCTCTAGCTTCTGAGAGAGAGCCTCTGAGATCTCAGTCAGAGGCGATTTGCCACCGATCTGACGATAGTTCTCTTGGGCTTCATGGAGTCGCTTTTTGATGATGATATTGCCCACAAACTTTCGCATATACCTGTTCATCGGCAAGATATAAGGATCAGCAAACATATGACGCAGGAACAGTTCAACCTCGTCTATGCTATTGGGACCACCCATATTGAGTAGCAGGATACCTTTTTTCAATACTGTCACCCTCCATCATTTGATGAAAAGATAGTAGCAAATTTTTGGTTTGAGGTGGATTACAGTAGTGCTTTAGCAAAGACCAATTGCAGAGACAAAC
>CAZEIN010000267.1:0-8498 GCA_964512425.1 uncultured Sulfurovum sp. | reverse complement strand
AAACCAAAACGCTTGTCAAGATAGGTCAACATCCCCTCTCTGAGTACCTGCTCTCCACTGGTCTTGGGATATTTATTGAGCAGTGGCGCATGTGCATTCAAGGCATCCAAGATACATGTAGGTGTCTCAAACTGAGGCTCTCCAATCGTCAGACTCAACGGCGCATAAGCACTGTTGGGCTCAATCCCATCCAGTAGTCTATGTAGTTTTTCAAATGGATATGTTTCAAATCTCATCTCTCTCCTTTATTTCGCCAGCCATGTGATAATCTGGTTTTGCAAAGCACTGCCTTTCCACTTCTCTCTACCATTATAGAGTATGACGACTGTATAGAGTCGCCTAGAGCTTTTGGATAGCACATATCCTGCGATATTTTTGGCATCTTTGAGTGTACCTGTCTTCATCCATGCTCTCCCTTTGGCGATGGTTCGCTTGAAGCGTTTTTTGATTGTACCATCTATGCCTGCTATAGAGAGAGCGTTTCTCCATTGTGAACCATAACGCTTGTTGGCATCTTGTAGGATATCAGAGAGTGCTTTGGCAGTGATACGCGATTTGCGTGAGAGTCCCGATCCATTGTCCAGCACAATACCTTTCGAGCGTATCAAATCGAGCCTGCCCAGTATCTCCTCTATGGCCTTACGGCCTTTTAACTCCGTAGCAGGAGCACCGTAGCGTTTGGCTCCCAGCAACAGCATCAGATGTCTCGCATAGAGATTGTTGCTCTTTTTATTGGTTTTGGCAATAATCTGAAGTAGTGGCTTGGAGTAGTGAGTAAAGAGTGCTCTGGCTCCTGCGGGTACCTTTGCCAACTGTAGCTGTCCATGAAATGCAATGCCACGCCTGATCATCTCAGCTCTCAAGGTATAGTAGAAACTCTGATACGCATGGGTGACCAATTTTTTGATATATCTTGGTCGGCACTTGAGAGAGAGTGTGCCAGAGAGTGTCACTCTAGGGGGTGTAGATTCTGTACTGATCAATACCCGTGGCCAGCTTCTGTTTCCTGCACAGCTTTTATCTGAGGGTTTGATATTGTTAATCACCTCATAGCTCTGGTCTTGGATGCTTTTGTAGGCGACAATCTCCCCGCCCTTGGGTTTGACAACGATAGTACTCAAGTGATCATCAAACATCATCGTATCTGGCATGGCGTTATATTCACTAAAGCTATGGTTATCAAATCCTGAGCTGATACGATCACCCACATCAAAAAAACTACGATCGATGACGATATCTCCCGTAATGCCTCTGATGCCCAATCGCTTCAAGCGTCTAATGATTTTGGGCATATCCCTGCTGGAGAGCGTAGGATCGCCATAGGCTTTGATGATGAGATCTCCCTGGATGATACCTTTGTTATAGCTACCATGATAGTAGAATTTGGTAGGCCATTTGAAATCTCTACCCAACTCTAGCAATGCACTATAGGTAGTCAATACCTTCATGACAGAGGCGGGTTTGCGTATGGTATTGCTGTGATGTGCAGCCCACACACTGTTGCTCTTGGAACTGCGTATCAATACGCTTACCTGTTCGGGCTTGATCTTATTTTTGACAATCATCGCCTCGATACTCTCGCCCATAGAGGCAGAAAATCCTAGCACAGAGAGCAGAATGAGCAGTATCCACTTACGCATTTTTGGTCTCTCTGTGCTTTTGGGTGGCTTTTTGGAGCTGTTCCATTGCTTGTGCCAGTATCTGCCTACTCGTACCGATATTGAGTCGCATAAACCCACTGCCTGCTTCGCCAAAACTTACACCACTATTGAGTCCGAGTTTTGCCTGGTGGATGAAAAAATCTTGAAGTGCAACATCATCCAACCCAAGCCCACTACAGTCCAACCACATCAAAAAAGTTGCCTCATGAGGATAGACCGTTATCTCAGGGATATGCTCTGCTATATAGGTCTGGATATAGGTACTGTTGCCCACCAAATGTTTTTTGAGTGTCTCTAGCCACGGTCTGCCTTCACGATAGACGGCCTCCAATGCCACCAATCCAAAAGGATTGCCATTGTCCAATCCTGCTCTTTTGTGTGCCGCTACATAGCGTTGTCGCAAATCTCTATTTGGAATGATGAGATAGGAGGTATTGAGTCCTGCGATATTGAATGTTTTGGAGGGGGCATGGAGTATGAGTGTGATCTCTTTGGCTTTTTCCAACATAGCCGTCGGGGTATGGGATTGGTCAAAAATCAAATCACTATGAATCTCATCGGAGACAATCACTACCCCATGTCGATGACAAATCTCTACCATACGCTCTAGCTCATTCAAGCTCCATGCACGGGTAGTGGGATTGTGTGGAGAGCAGAGGAGAAAAAGTGTTGCCTCCTTGGCTTTGGCTTCAAAATCTTCAAAATCAATGCGTACTCTCCCCTCAGCAAAAAGCAATCTGTTCTCCAAGACTTTTCGTCCATTTCGCTCTACCGAAGAGAGAAAAGGAGGATAGATGGGTGTCTGTATCAGTATCCCATCACCCTGACTACTCAAAGCATCCAAAGCAATATTGATAGAGACCACTACCCCATGCTCAGGGACAATCCACTCACGCACTATCTCCCAGCCAAACTGCTCTGTGTACCATGATACAATACTGTCATAATACCGATCACTATTGAGTGCATAGCCATATACAGGGTGGTTGAGTCTCTCTAGCATAGCATCTTGTGCAACTTTTGGTGCAGCCATATCCATATCCGCGACCCAGAGAGGAAGCAGATCAGCGGTACCAAACTTCTCCTCTCTGCCATCCCACTTGGAGCAGTCTGTGCCGACCCTCTCTACTGCATCAAATAGTGCCACAGCTAGAATACTTCTTCTTCTTTGGTCGTCTCAATGAGACTGACAATCAACGTATAGACATTGGCCACCACAGCACCAATGACCAATCCAATCGCCAGCTTGTCCGCATCATAGAATTTCATAGCAAAAAACGCTGGAATCAGGTGCAAATCTGCCACGAGTGAACCTGCCAGCAGTTCTGCTGAGAGGATATTTCGCACACCGATTTTGAGCACCGTAGAGACCATATTGATACTTCCCGCCAAAAATAGCGCAAAGAGAGAATCTTCATACAAAAACCCCACACTCGTAGTCAAACTCATCAATGTAAAAAAGATATAAAAGACTTTACCCCATCGCATATTTTACCTCCTAGTATTTTATTCTCGAAACCTAGACAACAGGCACGCACCCTACAATTTCTAATTCCTAATTCTAAATCGTTCCCTGCTCATACTGAGCACGCATCTTCTCTTTTTCTTTCTCTCTTTTGAGTTTTTCTGCCTCTTTGACTCTGAAGCCTTTGACATCAAAACCTAACCACAATAGAATAGGAGATGCAACAAAGATAGAGGAGTAGGTACCCACAATCACACCCACAAGTAGTGTGAAACTAAATCCATTGATAATCTCTCCACCAAACAGATAGAGTGTCAATACCACAAAGAATGTGGTTAACGATGTAAGCACTGTTCTAGAGAGTGTTCGTGTAACCGACTCATTGATGATTCCTGCTAAATCAGGGTTTTTGATACCTCTGGTTCCTTCACGAATACGGTCAAAGACGATGATGGTATCGTTTAGCGAATATCCCAACAGGGTCAAGAGTGCCGCGAGGATATCGAGGTTCACTTCTACATCGAACAGGATAATCGCCCCAATAGCGATACTCACATCATGCACCAATGCCAACACAGATGCCGCCGCAAAACGCCACTCAAATCGCACAGAGACATAGATGAGGATACCAACGATAGCCAGCAGCATCGCCATGAGTCCTTTGTTTCTAAACTCTGCTCCGATACTAGCTCCTACGATATCTACACGACGAATCTCCAGTTTGCCGGTCTCTTTGAGGAGTCCACTCACCTCAGCACCGATATCTTTGTCCACTGAGGTTGGGCTACTTTTGATGCGAATGACCACTTCGTTGTCACTACCAAAATAGGTGACATTGGCACTCGCATAGAGTGGGTTCTTTTTGAGATCTTCTCTGATTTTGGCGATAGGGGCTTTTGCCTCATATTTGACCTGAATCAGTGTACCACCTGCAAAATCAATACCGTAGTTAAACCCTTTGGTAAGCAAAAGCCCCCATGAGAGTATCACCACCACGATAGAGAGAATACCAAAACGCTTGCTCAATCCCATGAGATTGATTGGTTTTTTATAGCTAAACAGTTCCATATTCTCTCCTATGCCTTGATCCCGAACCAGCGTCCGAGATTTTTCTTGCTAATCTTTGGCAACAACATCTCATAGAGTCCGTGTGTTCCCAAAATCGCTGTGAGCATCGATGCCAAGATACCGATACTCATCGTCAATGCAAACCCCTTGACAGGCCCCGTACCATACGCATACAGCACCACAGCTGAAATCAATGTAGTCACGTTGGCATCCCAAATAGCCGTAAAGGCATTGCTATAGCCGTCTTCTATCGCTTTGGCGATAGATTTTCCTTCTTTTAGGAGTTCTCTGATACGTTCATTGATGATGACGTTGGCATCGACTGCCATACCCACCGTCAGTACGATACCTGCCATACCAGGCAGGGTCAGTGTCGCCCCAAAGAGTGACATCACTGCCAAGATCAAAAAGAGGTTGGCGATCAATGCCACATCTGCAATCACACCTGCATAACCATAGTAAAGCACCATAAAGAGAAAGACCAGCACAAAACCCAGTGTCAAGGCAAATTTACTCGCTGCAATACTATCTGCTCCCAAACTAGGGCCCACACTGCGCTGCTCTTCAACAAATACAGGTGCCAACAGTGCACCAGAACGCAGTGCAATAGCGATATCGCGTGTCTCGTTGATGGTAAAGCTCCCTGAGATCTGTCCACGTCCCCCACCAATACGCTCATTGATATGGGGTGCAGAGTAGACCTTGTCGTCAAGCACTATCGCCATTCTAGCTCTGGTTTTAAATGCTTCTCCTGAGAAATCGCCAAAAATCTTGGCACCTTCTCCATTGAGCGTAAAGGTAATAATAGGCTGATTGTTTTGATCAAAGACTGCTTTGGCATCTGTCAACATCGAACCATCCAAAATAGGTATCTGACGGAGTAGATACTTCTCATCAGGATTCTTGACATCTGGCAAGATAATATCTCTATATTTTTTTGCCTCTGCATCACTCATAGTCATCACTCTAGCCGCACGATCCTCATCCACTGCCATCATCTGCAAGTGTGCTGCTCTGGCAATGAGGTCTTTGATACGCTTCTCGTCCTCTTTGGTTTTGATACCAGGGACCTCTACGAGGATTTTGTCTTCACCCTGCTTGGCAACGGTAGGTTCCGCGAGCCCAAATTGATCCAAGCGGTTACGAATCGTGTCTACTGCTTGCAAAATCGCATTTTTCTTGGTACGTTCTGCCTCTTCTGAGGTGATACCGATAGAGAACTCCGTATCGTTACGCACGATGACCGTCCCCTCGAGCTCTTTGGTGAGCCACGCTTTGATCTTCTCATACTCATCACTGTCCAGTGCATTGAAACGAATCTCATTGGTCTCTGTATCAATATGCAAATTGTCTACAACTGCATCATTGTCATCCAGTATATATTTGACTGTACCTGCGATAGATTTGATCCGAGAAACCACTGCTTCTTCTGTTTTTACACCCAAGAGCATATGCAGGCCGCCCTGCAGATCCAACCCTAGTGTAATCTTTTTACCGCTGTCGCTGTCTGTCAAGGTAGGAATAGAAAACACCACCCCAAAGATAAATGCAAATGCAAACAGTACAACGCGATAGTTAAGTCTACTTAACATGCCGCCTGATCCTTTAGTTAGTCTAGTTTACGTGCTACAAATGCGCGGTCGAGTTTGACCGTTGCTGTATCACTCAGCTTGATTTTGATAAAATCTTCTTCGGTTTTGACCACTTCTGCGTGCAGCCCGCCATTGGTGACGATCTTGTCTCCCTTGGAGAGAGATGCCAGCATCTCTTTGTGTGCTTTTTGCTGCTTTTGCTGTGGTCGGATGATCAAAAAATAGAAAATCGCAAATAGAATAATCAGTGGTAGAAATTGTGCCATGCTTTGTGACATGAGGAATCCTTTGATGTTTAAAATTGGAAAATATTTTACCACTTATAGCATAACAGCGGGATTAGGTATCGCTATACTTGGCTCACTCTTCCTCTATATGGCATACTTTGACCTCTCTAGCAGGCCTATAGAGAGTGCCTCCGCACTGCTCTTTTTTTGGTTCTTGCTACGATCTGATACAAAAACATGGTTTTGGAGTGGATTTTTTCTCTCGCTACTGTGGTTTTGGTGGATTTTGGTCAGTTTTGAGCAGTATCATATGCTCTGGGCGATTCCTCTGGGTGCACTCTTTATCGCTATGGTGTACGGAGGGATTTTTGGGTTGATTGCCCGCTTAGATAAAAATATTTCTAAATATATGTCACGACAAATCGGTGCGTTAGCAAACGCACCCTACATCAAGATATTAGGGCTTTTGCTCCTGAGCTACCTCCATCCTCTCAGCTTTGACTGGTTCAAGCCCGAATTGCTGTTTGTACACACCTATCTCGGTGTAGACAAGTGGCAGTTTGCCGTAGTGCTGTTCGCTATTCTCCTCTCCCAATACAAAAAAAATATCCTTTTTCTGCTGCTTGTGCTCTTTGCCTACTCTCCCTCTCACACAACGGTGACCTATCAGAATCCTGACAGCCATATCACTCTCGCAAACACTATGACAACAGTAGAGGACAAATGGAATCCCAAGCTGGTCTCCTCACACATCAAAGAGGTACTACAAATCATCAACCAAGCTATAGCCAAAAAAAAGCAGATCGTTGTCTTGCCAGAATCTGTATTCCCTTTTTTCCTCAACAACAAACCCAAGGTTTTGGAGGCACTATTGGAGAGATCAAAGCAGATCACCATCATCATCGGTGCCCTTTATCTCGATGGAAAAACCCATCGCAACTCCACCTATATCATCCAAAACGGTCACTATACTATCGCAAACAAAGTACGTCTGGTTCCTTTCGGTGAGAGCAACCCTCTACCCCAATGGGCGAGCCGTTGGGTCAACAAAATCTTTTTCGATGGGGCGATAGACTACATCGCCTCTGCAGAGCCTACTGATTTTGAGATAGCTGGCACCTCATACCGCAATGCTATCTGCTACGAATCTACCAGTGAAGCACTCTACCGAGACGCTCCCAAGCAGATGATTGTTACCTCAAACAATGGCTGGTTTATCCCCTCTATAGAGCCTGTAGAGCAGAGGCTATTGCTCACATTTTATAGCCGAAAATATGGCACCACGATCTACCATAGTGTCAACATGTCTCCCTCCTATACCATACAGAGGAGCCGACCATGAAAACGTTCTTCCAAGCACCTATCAAAGGCTACCAGCGTCTCTCCAGGCTCCTCCCTGGCTCCTGTCGCTACTATCCCACCTGCTCAGAGTATGCCATGTGGCAGTTTGAATTTAACAGACCAGACAAAGCCCTGCTAGCCAGCACATTACGGATCTTGCGATGCAACCAGCTCTTTGCAGGAGGGATAGACTATCCTCTCGTCCATTTTCAGCCCCAAAAGTCTCCTATTTTATGCAATCCTAACCGTTTCTATGGCACAATCAAAATAGACTATTGGCTCGTTCCAAACAAGCAAAATCATTATGCTATCATAAAGGATCTCAATGACACTTACCTTGCACTCTCCACTGGATATGCATCTACACCTACGTGATAATGAGATGCTACAGACCGTAGCCTCTCTCTCCGCCGAGCACTTTGCTGCTGCCATCATCATGCCCAATCTCCTCCCCCCCGTCACTACCAAAGAGGCACTGTTGACCTATAGAGACAGCATCAATCACGCATGCGGTAGAGAGACTTTTGCCCCCCTGATGACACTTTTTTTTAGGCCTGACTATAGTAAAGCATTTTTAGAGGAGATACGAGAGGATCTCACTGCTATCAAACTCTACCCTGCAGGCATCACCACCAACTCAGGAGGAGGACTCAGCGGATTTGATGTAGAGACGCTGCGTCCTGTACTCTCTGCTATGAGCGATCTGGATATCCCTCTCTGTATCCATGGAGAGACCAATGGTTTTGTCATGGATAGAGAGGCGGAGTTTGTGCCTATCTATGAAAAACTAGCCGCCGCTTTCCCTGATCTAAAGATCATCATGGAGCATATTACAACCAAAGCAAGCGTAGAGGCACTGGACAGATTTGACAATCTCTATGCCACCATCACCCTACATCATCTACTCATCACGCTTGATGATGTAGCAGGAGGCATGTTGCAACCCCACCTCTTTTGTAAACCCATTGCCAAACGCTACGAGGACAGAGAAGCACTGCTCCAGGTAGCACTCAATGCCCATCCCAAAGTCATGTTTGGATCCGACTCTGCCCCCCACCCACAAGATGCCAAAGAGTGCCCAGGCTGTGCCGCAGGTGTATTTACCGCACCCATAGCCCTACAGGCACTGACAACACTCTTTGAC
>CAZEIN010000266.1:0-4188 GCA_964512425.1 uncultured Sulfurovum sp. | reverse complement strand
TCACAGAATATGGGGTACACGCAAATACAGAAAAAGCTACCGCAGTGTTTGCAGATAAGCTTGCAGACTATATTGAAACAATAGCATCTATCTCTTTGCCTCAAGTATTATATAGTCGTAGTAAAAAGAAATTTTTCTCACTCCTCAAAGCCCCTAACGCAAAAGACTTCTCAGAACTTGGAAAGGTATTTAGGAAAAGAGTACAGTAAATATATACATCTATTATATATATGTATCTGAATCTGCGGTGACTCTCCTCCTAAAGCCAACCTCTGTTATACTCCTAAAAAATTTCTAAGCAGGAAAATCATTGAAATATCTTATCGATTTTATAGAGAGTGAGGATGTGCGAGATGCACAGATTTTCAAGCACCTAAAATGCAATAAAGGACAGGCAGAGCTGGTTCAACTGATGTGTAGAGGGTATGTAAAGGGGGCGGAGGAGGCTTCTGTGTTGGAGTTGCTTCGTAGTCGCTTTTCTGATAACTCTTATGCCTATCTCAAAAAGTTGTCACTGGTCAAAAGACTGTTGGATTTAGGCTGGATTACGCAGATTAGTTTTGGACAAGTTAAAGCCCATGAGACTTCGCAACTAGAGCTCCTCAATGCCTCTGTCACACCAAGTATCGCACTGTTGCGACTACTTGAAGAGGGGTCACTGGAGATACAGTTACCTGATATCAAGCCCTATACAGACCATTTGGAGTATTTGCAAGATCAGTTTGATATGGTAGAGCTGTTGCATAAAATATCAACATTCAAGCAGGGGTTGACAGAGAGCTCGCTGAGTATCGGGAGACTGAAAAACAAGTTGACACTCTTGACAACCCGCATCGATGAGAGGCTCAAAGTAACCGATACCCCTATCGTGGTGGAGGAGTTTTTTGAAGAGAAAGCCTTGGATGAAAAAGAGAAACGTATCTTCCTCGCACTGCTCAAAGAGGAGTACAGTGGTGGGGAAGGGCAGTTTCGTGATATGAATACCCTCATTGAACTCATCAGTTTCGATGAGTATGAAAAGATCAAAAACAGAGCCCTGCTAGAGGAGGGCTCACGTCTCATCGTGGAGGGGGTGATTGACTATGAAGAGATTCTCAATATGTTTGGTGGAGTGAGCCGCTCTTTTTATCTACAAGATGAGGTGATGCAGCGTATCATCCACCCTAAAAAGAAAAAGAAAGTCACCAAGCTCAAGCTAGATATGCTGGTCAAAGAGCAGGATCTGTTTGAATACCTCAAGCCTACAACAACGCTAGATGATGTCGTCCTGCATCCCAAAACCAGAGAGACACTTAACACCGTTATCAAGCAGGTTGACAAAGAGGTGTTTAAAAAACTGCGAGAGTGGGGCATCAAAGACAGACGCAAAGGGATCGATGCACGGATTATCTTTTATGGTGCTGCAGGAACAGGCAAGACCATGACGGCAATGAGTTTGGCCAAAACGCTTAAAAAACCGATACTTAGTTTTGACTGCTCCAAGATACTGTCAATGTATGTAGGCGAGAGTGAGAAAAATGTCAGACGTATTTTTGATGATTTTAAGACATTGAGCAAAAAAGCCAAGGTTGAGCCCATACTGCTACTCAATGAAGCCGATCAATTTCTCAGCTCCAGAAGCGAAGGAGCAGGAGGTTCAGCAGACAAGATGCATAACCAGATGCAGAATATTTTTCTCGAACAGATTGAACAGTTTGAGGGGATTCTTATTGCTACAACCAATTTGCTGGGTAATATCGACAAGGCATTTTCACGTCGGTTTAACCACAAGATTGAGTTTAAAAAACCTGGCAAAAAACAGCGACTAAGCCTCTGGCAATTTATGCTTCCTGAAAAAGCAGACTATGAAGAGGGCTTTGATATTGCTGCTTTGACCAAGCATGAATTGACAGGTGGACAGATTAATCTTATTATCAAGAATACTGCTTATAAAGTTGCCATTAGAGAAGAGAGTGTTTTTGGTATGAGTGATTTTATTGAAGAGATTGAAAAAGAGCTTGGGTCTAGTTTTGACGGCACTAAAAGCATGGGGTTTAAAATCTAATTCTACTTTTTGCTCCTAGCTAAGAATAGTGCTACAAAAAGTGACTCAAGTCTTCAGTTTTATTGATATTGGCACTATTATGCAATTATTTATTATACTTAAATAATTCTACTGTTTCACATCGTTACAGTGTTGTAGTTCTTGCTATAGAGTGAAGCACTCCAAACTATTTTAATCCTACTTTTTGTTACTATTAATTCAAATATTCTGAATGATCAAAGGAGTTAGAATGACTCATACAATTTCGGCACATCCCTATTTCGGGATCTTCTTCCTGCTGGTTTTGACTGCAGGTGCCTTTTATGGTGTACTCATGTTGCAACGGCTTGTCAGCCGCAGGATGTCCAGATTGGACACAGAGAAACTTAAAATGTCTCTATATGAGTGTGGTCCTCGTGTCAACAAACAGCCAAATAGCATCTCAATTCAGTTCTATCTGATTGCCTTGCTGTTTATCCTCTTTGATGTGGAGATTATCTTTATGTTCCCTTGGGCGATAGACTTTAGGGTATTGGGATGGTTTGGTTTTGCAGAGATGATACTGTTTATATTACTATTGGCAATTGGATTTGCCTATGCATGGAAGAAAGGAGCACTTGAATGGCACAGCATCAAGTAAATTATGCCTCAGCGGCAGGATTGCCGGTAGCATTAACATCGGTAGACAAACTTATTAACTGGGGACGATCCAATTCACTCTGGCCTATGACCTATGGGTTGGCTTGTTGTGCGATTGAGATGATGGCGACAGGAGCGAGTCGGTATGACTTTGACCGATTGGGTACGATTTTTAGAGCGAGTCCGAGACAATCAGATGTCATGATTCTGGCAGGCACACTCTCTAAAAAGCACTCTGAGTTTACCCGCAGACTCTATGATCAGATGATGGAGCCCAAGTGGGTCATCTCTATGGGGTCATGTGCCAACACGGGTGGTATGTTCAACACCTATGCAACAGTACAGGGTGTAGACAGAATCGTACCAGTGGATATCTATCTGCCAGGATGTGCGCCTAGACCTGAGACATTGCAGTATGCACTGATGATGCTACAGAAAAAAATTCGTAGAGAGTCAGCAGATATGAACAAGAACACCAAGCAGAATTTGAGGATGCTATAATGAGAAAATATACCCCCAAAGAGAATGTACAGAAAAAAGCCTATTATACGGATAGATTTTGGGTAGCACCCTCTGTTCCCAAAATAGATGTCAGCGAGGATGCACACTTTGCTAAACTGCTAGAGATGATAAAAGAACAGATTGAGGTAAAAGATGCCTCCATCCAATTGGGTCAGATGATTGTTTATATCAATCCAAAAGATAACTTTGCCACACTCAAACTCCTCAAAGAGCAGTGTGACTATGCGATGTGTACAGAGATCTCTGCGGTAGATTATCTGGCACAAGATGGAGAGTTTGAGATTTTCTATCAAATGCTCAATCTTAAAAAAGCCAAACGTGTACGTATTGTAACGCGTATCAAAGAGGGGCAAGCTATCGAGAGTGTAGAGCCACTCTATAACAGTGCAAACTTTGCAGAGCGGGAGATGTATGATATGTTTGGTATCGTTGCCAATAATCACCCCTTTATGAAGCGTATCTTGATGCCAGATGACTGGGAGGGACATCCCCTGCTCAAAACCTATCCATTGGAGGGAGATGAGGCAGCGTCATGGTATGAGGTAGATAAAATCTTTGGCAAAGAGTATAGAGATGTGATCGGTCCAGAAAATCGTGACCCATCACGTATCGAGCGCTATGATACCAAGCGATTCTCCAGAGTTGGGTATGAGGTGCCATTTGATGCAGATATTACCGAAGGTGAGAGAAAGACAGATATCGAGTATAGTGAGACACTACTCGTGAATTATAATAAATCATCTAAGCAATTAGATGAGCGAAGATAGGGGGTAGAAGATGCAACAACCCAATAAACTGGTACCATTTTTTGAGAATTTGAATTTTGAGAGAGATGACAATACAATGGTTGTCAACTTTGGCCCTCAGCACCCTTCAGCACACGGGCAGCTCAGATTGATGCTGGAGCTTGATGGGGAGCAGGTAGTCAAAGCACATCCTGATATCGGGTATCTCCATAGAGGGATTGAGAAAATGGCAGAGAATATGACCTATAACGAGTTTCT